>NZ_JBHVPD010000016.1:80269-115807 GCF_042887525.1 Kitasatospora sp. NPDC057936 | reverse complement strand
CGATACGGGCGCGGCCTCGCTATGAGGCCGCGCCCGTATCGGCTTCTGCCTGTTCAGGAAGGGAGGAATCCCGGCTTCTCCCGCCTAAGCTTCTGCAGTCTTCTCAGGTAGTCCTGCGCTGCCGGTTCTTTACCGTAGCGCTGCCTCATGACGGCCGCGAGTTCTCGGCTGGTCATGATGAGGGAAGGGACGGACTGTCGGTCGCCCTGTAGCGCTCGCTCGCCATGGATGAGGGCCTGTTCGAGGTCCAGGGCCTCGGCAAGGCATCGGCGCACTCGGCGCCCGGCGCGATCCGCTGACCGGGCGCCATCCGGCACCCGGCGAGGCGATCATCCGCCGGGTCCTGGCGCGGGTCGACGGCGACGCGCTCGACCGCGCGGTGGAACGATGGCTCGCCGACCACCGGCCGAAGGATCTCCCCGCCGAGCACCTGCGCGCGATCGCGGTCGACGGCAAGAGCCTGCGCGGCGCCGCCCGCGCGAACGGCCGCAAGATCCACCTGCTCGCCGCTCTCGATCACACCACGAGCAGGGTGCTCGCCCACTGGACGTCGGGGAGAAGACGAACGAGATCACCTGTTTCCAGCCCTTGCTCGACACCGTCGCCGGCCTCGCGGGCGTCGTGGTGCCCAGCGACGCGATGCACACCCAGCGCGAGCATGCCGAATACCTGGTCACGGACCGGTCCGCGCATTACATCGTGATCGTCAAAGGGCTGTCCCGCTACTCCCGACGGACCGGCAGCGGAGACGTGTCGGTGGGGACTGAGACACTCTGGTCCGTGCTGATCAAGGGATACGACTACGGGCGGCTGGTCGCGGGTGAGTGGCTGCTTGAGCGCGCCGGGTTCTGGTCCAATCACCTGCTGGCCATGTGCCGGTTCACCTCGGGTGAGACCCGGCCAGCACCCGAGTGGTTCGGTGACGACGGCGCCGACACGGACGCCCTGTCCGAAGTCCTCCTGGACGACCAAGCCTGGCCGGCGTTCCGCATCCCGTTCCAAGGCGGTCACAGCGCCGCCGTCGTCTACCGGAACCTCATCGGTGACTACGGGTTCGACTACCTGCTGACCCAACCGGACTGGCCTCGGTCAGAGGACCTCTCCAGCTTTGACGGCGACTGGTACGGCCCGGGCCTGTCCTGGCGCGACATCGTGCACATCACCGAGACGCCGGACCTGACCGCACCCGGCGTGCACGACACCGCGGCCCGACTCCTGCTCCTGCTGCCGCTGCTCGCCGACGACGAGCTGCCGCCGGAAGCGCCAGCACGGGTGAACGCCGCTCTCGCGGCCATCGGAGCACCCGACGACTCTGCCCAGGACACGGCTGAACATCTCCTTCGGAACAGGCGGCCTGCAGCCAGTCGCCGTGGTGGTGCCGACTCCCCTCTGAGCGGTGGCGGTCACCGGCACACTGAGCCGGACTCGGATGAAGCGGCCGTGTTGTGGGTACTCAACCTCACTCGACCCCAGAGCGATACTCTCGCCGACGCCCTGGGAAGTAGGCCTCTGCCGGCGCCAGCGTCCTGAGGGCCGCGAGCTGGCTACCGGAGCAGTGACCACGGCTGGGACGATCTCGCCATGGCTGGTGTGATCACGGCGTCGGAATCGTCCTGGATAACCCCGTTCACCGGGCTGAGCCCGCGCGACTTCCGCAAGCTGATGACAGTGCTCCGCGGAGAGGGCGCTGACGTCGTGCGGCCGGGCTGGCCCTGGAGTCTTCCGCTGGAGGACCGGGTCCTGCTTGTCGCGGCCTACTGGCGGACCAACCTGACGCTACGGCAGCTCGCACCGCTGTTCGGCGTGTCCAAGTCGGCGGCCGACCGCATCATCAACCACATCGGCCCCCTCCTTGCGCTCAAGCCCCGGCGCCGGTTCCGGAAGGACACCGTGCTGATCGTCGACGGCACCCTCGTCCCCACCCGCGACCACACCATCGCGGAGAAGTCGAAGAACTACAGGTACTCCACCAACCATCAGGTCGTCGTCGACGCCGACACCCGTCTGGTCGTCGCGGTGGGCACCCCCGTCCCGGGCAACCGCAACGACTGCAAGGCCTGGGCAGAGTCCGGCGCCAAGGCCGCCGTCGGCCGGACCATCACCATCGCCGACGGCGGCTACCCCGGCACTGGTCTCGTGATCCCGCACCGCCGACCCAAGGGCGGCGAGCTCACCGAATGGCAGACCGAGCACAACCGCGACCACAAGCGGGTCCGCGCCCGCGTCGAGCATGTCTTCGCCAGGATGAAGACCTGGAAGATCCTGCGCGACTGCCGTCTCAAGGGTGACGGCGTCCACCACGCCATGCTCGGCATCGCCCGCCTCCACAACCTCCTCCAGGCCGCATAGTCCGGGTCTGCCGCCGATGGGCTCGGCCTGTCCAGCCACTGCAAGAGATCAATTACGGGACAGCCCTTAGGTGCGAAGAGAAAACCCGATTGTCCTGTCGGTCCCGGCCGGTAATCTCCCGTCATGACGACTGCCCGCCGGCCGCGGTTCTCCGAACGTTTGGGCCTTGCCGAGTTCAAGGACGACTCGCTCTACGAAGGTGTGCCGCAACACCTGGTCCGCCCGTTGCAGCGCTGGGTCGGTACGCACTTCAGCGCGAGGGACGACGATGACGCCGAGCTGTTGTGTCTGCGGCTACGCATCGCCGACCCCGGTGGCAACCCCACGCGTGTCCTGACCGCCATGGAGGGAATGGATCTCCTCGATGTCGTGGACGCGATCCTGTCCCATGAGAACGAGGACATCGGCGGAGACTACGAGGGCAAACTGGCCGGGATCCTCGACGAAGCGGGGTCGGCGTACCGGGTGTCCAGTGACGGGTGGTTCCTGGAGCGGCGTGTGGACGAGACGGTCCGGGATGCGGTCGACCTGGCGCAGGCCAGCGCAGCTGCGGCAACGGCAGGCTCGGCGTCGGAGCACCTGCGTGCGGCGTGGCGCGCGGTCTACGGGCGGGGTCCAGATCCGTCCTACGCTTACAGCCAGGCGATCAAGGCCGTCGAGGCCGCCGCGCACGCCGTACTGGAACCGAACAACACCAAGGCTACCCTCGGCACAATGATCGCCGCGCTACGCACTGCTCCGCAGAAGGTCACGCTGGCCATCGAGCAGAACGTCCATGGCGACTCGGTACCCGTGCTAGGGATGTTGCAGTTGCTGTGGCAGGGGCAGACCAGCCGCCACGGAGGCCAGGCCCCGACCCGCCCGGAGACCCAGGAAGCCGCCGAGATGGCCGTCCACCTGGCGGCCACGCTTGTGCAGTGGTTCACCGCAGGGGCGGTCGCCCGCTGCCGGTGACGCCCGTTCAGGCGGGGGCGCTCTCGACGGAGGCAGGCGGTAGCTGCAGGGGCTGCGGTGAGTAGCTTGGCGACGACAGGGTTCTCCTCGGCGGCCGGCCGCAGGTTCACCCTTGCTGAGCCCATCGTTGCCGGTACGCCCCGCTACGCAGCACGCTGGAGGGCCCGCGTACCCGCTTCGGCCGACCGGACCGGGAGCAGGACCTCACGATCACCGTCGAGCACCAGGGCGACGGGAGGCTGGCCGATTCGTTACAGGCCCCCTCCGTCGGCTTCAGACCTTCACCAGCACCAACCTTGCCCTGGACGTGTTACACCGGGCCGACCGCCACCACGCCGCTGGCCGATCCGCGGTCCCGGTCGCTCCAGTCCCCGCGTCCGGGCTCCCCTACAGGGTGCCGGCGCCCGCGCTGGCGCTGGGCCCGGCCGCCAGAGGGAAGCTGACCGACCGGCAGAGCGCGCTCCTGGGCGCCCTCCACCAGCACGTCGAGGCCGTCGTCGGCCGACCCGCTCTGCTGCCCGCCGCAGGCCCCGACGCTGGCTGCTGCGGCTGTGACCGTTCGGGACGGCCGGTTCTCGTTCTGCCAGTGCGCAGGCCGAGCAGGACGCCCCGGACCGGGCGCCGGTGGCGAGGCGGCCGGGCCGACGCGGTCGGCCTCCATCTGTCCCGGCTGTCCGCGCCGAGATCCCTTTCAGGTCGGAAACGTGGCGGCTCGTCTCCGCCGTACCATTCAGCCCGCCCCCGACCAGGACTGGCCGGGCAGTGGGCTGACCTTCCGCTGGACGAGGTCTGCTTCCAGCATCAGCGTCACCGCTGCTCTAGCGGCTGCTCGTGAGGATGGTCGCGGTCCACCGCTGGAGGCGGTCGATCAGAGCCGATGCCCGGGCGGCTCCATCGGGCAGGAGCGGCAGTACGACGAGGGCGGGCAGGGTGGCCGCGGTGACCATGACGACCGGGACGAGCGCCAGAGCGGTGACCGCGATTCGCTGACATGACGTCAACTGCCTTACGAGGGAGGGGAGCATCGGGGGCCTTTCCGGTCCACGGGGTCGGTGTTTCGCCTACCCTTCTTGTCGGCGGGGTGTTGCGCTACGCCAACGTGTTGCCAGGTTCCGGCAACGCGTTGGGGATGAGAGGCAGGGGCCAGGGGATTGCTGGAGAAGCGTCCAATCGAGTCGGTCGAAGCGGCGCTGGCCGGGAGCGGCCCGCCCGGGCCTGAGCCGGAGGTTGCGGCGTTCGTCGCCTTCCTCGGACAGCTCTTCGCTGGCCTGGGCACGTCGTTGACCCGCTTCGCGGCCGGCTGTCACCGCAACAAGGGGTCGGTCTCGCGGTACCTGACTGGTGAGCGGATAGCCCCGTGGGACTTCGTCGAGGAGTTGCTGCGTCAGGTCGCCGAGCACACTGGTAACTCTGTCACGGCCGAGGTTCAAGAGCAGGCGCACCTGCTGCGCCGAGAGGCGTTGCGGGTCCGCAACCCGGACAAGTGCCGGGTGGACGAGCTCAGCGAGCAGCTCGGGGCCGCGGAGCGGGAGCTGCGCCTGGCCAATGTGCGCGAGCGCGCGCTGCTGGAGGCCCTGGAAGCGAAGGAGGAGCAGGCACGGCAGGCCGAGCAGCGCTACCGCCAGCTGGAGGCCGACTGGGCCACCGCCCGGTACGCCACCGGGGCAAGGAGTCTTGAACTGTGTGCGGTGCCGGATGAGGCAGAACAGGTCCGTGACGAGCTCCTGGCATTGAAAGCCGAGTTGGACGCGCTCCACCTGGAGCTGGGACGGGCGCAGGCTCTCAAGAACGCAGCCGAGGAACACTGCGCTCGTCTGGAGGCCCGACTGCTGGCGGCCGAGGCCACTCTCAATGCAGAACGTGCCAGGGCACGAAGCACACGTCCGGTGGCGGCCGAGGCGGCCCATGACGGCGAGCGTCCCAAGGCGCCCGGTGCGCGGGCGTCGGTAGCGGCCCTCGAGTCCTCGGACATGGTGCTGTTGCGCGAGATCAGTGCTCTGGTTGGCACCACTCTCGACCTGGACCATACGGCACGGGAGTTGTGCGAGGCACTGGTGCCGAGGATCGCGGATTTCGCGTCGGTGGACCTGCTGGACCGGTTGATTTCGGACGCTGAGCTGCTCGACGAGCAGCCGGACGACGACACGATGCTGCGCCGAGTGGCGCGCAGCTTCGTCAACCACCGCGCTTCGTGGAGCCACGTGCTGGAGGTGGGCGTGCTGCTGGCGATGCCGCGCTCGACCCCGCCTGGGATGGCGCTGCAGGGCAACAAGCCGGTGCTGGTCCCGGTGGTGACCGCAGACATCGCGGCGGAGTACGCGGCGGCGCTGGGCGGGGGTTCGAGCCTGGCGCAGGTGGTTTCCGGCCGTTCGATGCTGGTGCTGCCGCTGTCCGCCCGGGGGACCGTGCTGGGCGTCTTGAAGCTGCTGCGGCTGCCCGACCGGGCCTCGTTCGACGAGTCGGACGCGGCTACCCTGCTGGATCTGGCCGCCCGGGCCGCGCTGTCGCTGGACAACGCCCGGCTGCACCGCGCCGAGGCGAGGGTCGCCACCACCCTGCAGCGGTCGATGATCCCGACCCGGCCGCCGCGGATCCCCGGGGTGCAGATCGCCCACCGCTACCTGCCGGGCGACCGGCGGGCCCAGGTGGGCGGCGACTGGTTCGACGCGATCCAGCTGCCCGGCAGCCGGGTTGCTCTGGTGGTCGGCGACGTGATGGGCCACGGCTTCCATTCGTCGGCAGCGATGGGCCGCTACCGAACTGCAGTTCGAACTCTGGCGGCCCTGGACCTGCCGCCCGGTCAGCTGCTGCGGCACCTGGACAACGTGACCCAGGGTATCGGTGACGACCATCTGGCGACCTGCCTGTACGCGGTCTACGACCCGATCAACCGGACCTGCGAGGTGGCAAGCGCCGGGCACGTGCCGCCGGTACTGGTGCACCCGGACGGCACCGGCGAGCTGCTGGAGATCCCGGCCGGCGCGCCGGCCGGGGTCGGCGGAGTGCCGTTCGTGGCGAAGAAGATCGACGTGGTGGACGGCTCGATGCTGGTGATGTGCACCGACGGTTTGGTCGAGGTGCGTGGCGCTGACATCGGAGCCGGCCTGGCGGCGTTGTGCGGGAACCTGATCGATCCCAGGCGGACGCCGGACGAGGCCTGCGACACGGTGCTGGAGCGGCTGCACTCGGACGACCGCAAGGACGATGTCGCGCTGCTGGTCGCCCGTTTCGACGGTCTGGGATCGGACAAGGTCGCGACCTGGACCCTGGCGGTGGACACCGCAGAGGTGTGCCGGGCCCGTCGACTGGTTCGCGACCAGCTGGCGGCCTGGCAGCTGACGGGGCTCGCCGACAGCACCGAGCTGCTGGTCAGCGAACTGGTGACGAACGCGGTTCGGGCGGCCCGGGACTTCGTCCAGGTGCAACTGATCCGGACCGACCGGCTGCTGGTGGAGGTCGGCGACGACAACCACAACCTGCCGATGCTGGAGCCTGCTGGGTTGTTGAAGGAGTACGGGCGGGGCCTCAGCGTGGTCAGCAAGCTGGCCGAGCGCTGGGGCACCGCCCGCAGGGCAGTCGGCAAGGTGGTCTGGTTCGAGCAGCCGCTACCGCCCGCCGAGTGATCCGACGGGCGGGAGTCTGCACGCGATGGCGGTCAACGAGACCGTGCTGGCCTTTGTCCTCGGCGGCACCGCCCCGGATGCCCCGGGCGGGGTGGGCGCCGTGACCGACCGGGCGACCGAAGCCGAGTTCCTGCTGCCGGGCGGCCGACGCAAGGCCCTGCTCATCGAGAAGGCCGGCCGCTTCAGCCTGATGGTCGAGTCTGGGCAACCGCGGGTCCGCTATGTCTCCGTCGAGGGGTCGGTGGTTTGTACATCGCCAGGGTCGATCGAGCTGTTTCGCGAACTGGCGACCTACTACCTGGCTCCCGAACTGGTCGACCGCTGCGTCGAGGTACAGCGGCGAGCGCGTGGTCTTCTACATGCGCCCGCAGAGGTGGTTGAGCAGGGACCTCAGCTGGCCATGACCCCGGGGGTTGGGCCCGGGGCCGGTCCGAGCGGTCACGCTGGGAAGCCCCTGGTGGAGGCCGTCTCCTTCAGGACCGCCTCTCGCCCGCACGATCGCCGCGATGAACCCGACCGACCTGTGACTCGGGCCGGCATTACACGAGCGCTGACTGAACTGCCCTCGATCCGACTCAGCAGCGGCTGCTGGACTGCCAAGGCGTCGCTGGGGCAGCGGTTGCCGGTGGAGCTGGAGTTGGAGACGTCCGGGGTAGCAGAGCCGGCGAGCGCGGTGTGCGGTCTCGGCTGCGCCGTACGCTGCGGCCGACGGCTCAGCACTGCCAGAGGAAGGCTGTCTGGGCGCAGGGTTCGCAGGCGAAGGCGTAGGCGCAGCCGCCTGTGCCGAAGTTCATGGCGGTGGAGTGGTCGGGGCCTTCTTCGAGCTGGACGGCCAGCGGCATGGGGTGGGCGCAGTGGGGGCAGGCGGGTGTCTCGTCGCCCTGGATCCACGCCGGTGTTCCGCCGAGCTGGCCCAGGACGGAGGAGTCCAGACGCCCGGTCCTGGCCGCCCATGCTTCGCGGGCCTCGTCGTAGTCGGGGTTGCTGTCGTGCTCGGTGATCACGGCTCTGACGGCGCCTAGCACGAGCACTGTCTCGTCGGCACCGTCGTCGAGGCGGGGCAGGGGGAGCGGTTGCAGACCTGCGGTGAGGAGGAGGAGGGCTCGGTTCCCGCCGGCGGTGGGGTCCCAGTCCTCGCACATGCCCGGGTCGTTCTGGCACGCGAACAGCGCGAGGATTCCGCGGTCCGGACCGGCGGTGCTACCGGTGCTGTTCGCGACGTCGTTCAGGAGGATCTGCGCGAGGAACTGCATCGAACCGCCGCACGATGCGCAGGTCGGCCACTCAGTACCGGGAGGGGCCAGGGGAAGACCGCCGGTGCGGGTCACCAGCGCGTCCGGGGTGGTCGGGCCGGCATCGATCATGAGAGTCGCCACGTCCGGACTCTAGGACACGTCGGCGGACCGGTGCGAACAGCGACGCGGCGGCCGCGCCGTCGCGCGGCCGCCGGGGTCCTTTCGCGTCAGTCGCAGGTGTTCAGAATCTCGCCCAGCTTGGCCTTCTCGGGCTTGGTGGCCCGGACCGAGCACGGTCTGGACGGCGTCTCGGACGGTGCGTCAGCGGGCGACAACGTCCGAGACGCCGATGCAGGCCCTGGCGGTCTCGCCGGGGGCGTTCGCACCCGGGAGCGGGGGCTGGCCGGCGAGATCTCGCCCTGTAACTGTGTGTGATGGCTCCGGTGGACACCTGCTAGGTCGCATGCCAACGATGTTGTTAGGGCACGCACTGTCCTGATGTCGGTTGTCGGCATCCGGGACGTATTGGCGGGACGGGCTTCGTCCGCCTGCGGCCTCGCACCCTGCCGGAGGAGAGCTCCGGCCCATGCTCCTGCCCGCCGGCCGCCATGCGGATCCGGTCGCCGGCGGGACAAGACCTCCCTCACCTGAGAAGGCCCCCATGCACCGACGCGCCTTGAACCGAGCGGCACTCGCCCTCGGGCTGGCCACCGCCCTGCTCGGCGGATTCACCGCCGCCGACGCGCACGCGGCAGCCAGTCCGACCTACCGGATCGTCAACAACATCACCGGCGGCAGCCTGATGCCCCAGGACTACGGCGAGAACTCCAACGACGGCATCGCCATGTACGCCTGGGACACCTCCGACACCAGGGGTGCCGACGTCTGGCGCTTCACCCTGGTGTCCGACGGATCCGTCATGATCCGCAACATCCGGACGGCCAAGTGCCTCAAGCCCGGCGGCGCGTTCAGCGGGCTGACCTACCTGACCCAGGGGACGTGCAACGACTCCCTGGAATTCCAGTGGACGTTCCAGCACCGGGCCTCCGACGACCAGTACAAGATCGTCAGCCGGTCCTCGCAGCAGGCCATCAGCCCGATCGAGGGCCGCGACCTCAACGAACTCGTCGTCCTCGACGCCCCGAGCAACATCGCCCGCAACTGGTGGTCTGTCGTGGAGGTCTGACGGACAGTCCGTCCCGGCCCCGCGCACCGAACACATCACGCACATCAGCCAAGGAGAATCACCATGACCCGTGCCACCACCCCGAGTGGTTTCAACCAGCCCCAGCCCGAGCAGCCCTCCGAGGTCGGCGCCCGCAGGCGCGCGTCCTTCCTGGAGGCGCACACCGTCAACGGCAGCCTCATCCAGGGGAAGGCGAGCGCGATCCTGGTCGCGACCCTCACCGACGAGGACAACCAGCCCCTCCACGGGCAGCCGATCCACTTCTCCATCGAGGCCAGCGGCAAGGACCTCGGCACCGTGAGCACCAACCGCGACGGCGAGGCGTCGCTCGACACCGGGTCGCACCTCGCCGACATCCAGTCCATGGTCTTCGGAGCGGCCTCCGGCTACGTCGCCGAGTTCAAGGGCAGCCCCAACTTCCAGGGCAGCAAGGCCCGGGGCAAGTTCAACGCCACGCTCTGACGCGACCAGCCCGCGTGCTCGCATCCTCCCGCGCGGTGTCGCCGGAGCGCTCCGGCGCCACCGAACGGGAGGCCGATGTCCGCACGGCTGCGGTCCAGCCGGTGCCTCCACCCCCGACCGGGGGTGGAGGCACCGGCTGAGGGCTGGTCAGGCCGGCCGGAAGGCCAGCTGCGCCGCCTACACGCAGGTGTCGAGCATGTCGCTCAGGGCCTGCTGCTCGGCGGCAGTGACGTTGAGGTGGTAGAGGCTCTTCACGTGCACCCAGGCCCGGGAGTAGGTGCACCAGTAGGAGCGCAGGGGCGGGCGCCAGGCCTCGGGGCCCTTGTCCGCCTTAGCCCTGTTGCTGGCGGCGGACACGGCGACGAGCTGGGGGTCGAGCAGGTCGTTGGCGAAGGCCTTGCGGGTCTTGGTGTCCCACAGATCGGCCCCGGACCGCCAGGCATTGGCCAACGGCACCAGATGATCTACATCGAGATCTTTCGAGTTGGTGAAGATCTTGCCGTCGTAGGGGCTGGCCCAGGTGCCGGCCACCGCGCGGCACTGGTCGTCCTGGACGACGTCCTGGCCGTCGCGTTCGAGGACGACTTCGCGGGTGTCGCAGGTGCCGTACTGGAGAGCCCAGTGGGGGAAGCGGGCCCGGCTGTAGCCGTCCATGGAGTGCGGTTCGGAGACGGGGAGGTCGGCGAGCTCGTCGCGCGCGGTGTAGACCGGCGGCGGTTCCGGCAGCGCCCGGTGAGAGGGCGCGGCTGCGGCCGGCAGCGCGGTCGTCGGGGCCGCCGCCGCGGCCGGGGCGGCGGCGGGGACCAGTGCGAGGGCGAGGACGGCGACGGTGGTGGCACTGCGGCGCCACCAAGTAGAGGTGATCATGCGCTAGGAGTTACCCGCCAGCACTGCTCAGCAGACGAACCGTCACCTTTTGGTCGGCGTGGCGGGCGGGGTGTTGACCGGCGGCCGGTGCCTGCTGCCCGGCCGGTGGTGCCGGCTTCGAGGCAGGTGGTCCAGTTGGTGGCCGCGCGCCGGCGCCACTTCTCGGCGGTGCCGATGCCGGGCAGCGGCGGGGACCGCAGACGGCAGGTCCTGAGCGGGGTGGACGAGTGCGGCGGTCCGGGCCGGCCGGTAGGGGATGCCGTGGGAGGCGCGGCACCGTCCCAGGGCCGCGCCGGCGGGGTGCCGCCCGGCTTCGGCCGCGGGCAACTGCCAGCGGCTCGGATAGGCCGTCGCCCAGCCAGAGGCCCCGACCGGCCGGTGAACTCGGCCGCGAGCTCGGCGAGCGATTCGGGGAACGCAGTCCAGAAGGAGGACCGTCCCGCTGTCCCGGACGGACAGGACGTCGGCTGGGAGCGGCAGGCTCACGCTGACCGGCCGTAGGCGGCCGGCCGGTGTCGGGCCGAGAGAGGACGGCGCCTGCCGGCCGGGGCTGGAGGCCTGGGTGATGTCGTGATGACGGCCTTGGTGGGGTGGCAGCGGCGCACTTGGTCCAGCCGGAGCCGTGGCGCGGGAGGTAGGGGCGGTCGACGGGTTTGGCGACGACGCCCTTGATCGCGCTGCTCAGAGAGCCGACCCAGGCGAGCGCGCCGTGGCCGTCACCGGTGGCGGGGTAGGCCGGAGGGTCGTCGGGGTGCCGTCGAGCAGGCCCAGCAGCCGCGCGCGGCGTTCCAGGTAGGGCAGATCGCGCAGGTCGATGTCACCGGCTGTGAGGATGTCGAAGGCCGAAGTGAACGAGTTCGCAGATTCTCGGGGCTCCACGGGCGAGAACTCGTACCTTGCTTTCGTGCGCCAGGCACCATGCGTGCGGGTTCGTCGTCCGACCTGGGTTGTACGGTCCCTGCGTGACCAACCACAACCCTCTCCCGCCCATCCTGCGCGAGCTGTTTCCTGCCGACCTGACCACGGGGCGGACGCTGTCAGTCGTGCTTCCCCCGGGCCGAACGGTGCTGCCGGACGACGGCGAGGGGCCGGTGCCCGTCATGTGGATGAGCGATGGGCCTGCCGCGGCTGGCCTGTGGTCCGAGCTCGTCGCCAGCCATCACTCGTCCGGTCTGTGGCCCCTGCTCCTGGAGGCCCACCGCCTCGGTATGGAGGAGTTCAGGCCGTGGGGCTCGGGGGAGCTGTTCCCCGACATGATGTCGCAGCCGGAGGAGCACGACCCGCAGGAGCTCCTCGCCGGCTGGTGGGAGGGCTGTGCAGGGGTGGACGAGGGCCTCGCGGCCTTCGTCGACCGCCAGACTGCGCGCAGGACTGGAGGGGACGTGTCCGCGGCGGACGCTGACTCCCGCGCCCGCGCGTATGCCGCCGAGCTGCTCCAACGACGTCCCCGGCTGCGGATCGGTCTCGTGCCCGCCGACCGTGGGGCTGATGCTCTCACTGCCTCGGGCTGGAGCGGGCCGGTGAACAGCGTCAGCGATACGGCCGAGATCTCGGCGGTCCTGCGGTACTGGGAGGACCGGTTCGGTGTGCGGGTGGTGGCGCTGGGCTTCGCGGACCTGTACGTCAGCGTCGCAGCGCCTCCCACCACGCTGTCGGAAGCGATGCAGGTCGCGGCGGAGCACTTTGCCTTCTGCCCCGACAATGTCGGATCGATCGAGGAACTGCCTGAGTATGCAGAGCAGTTGGTGAATGCCGACTCGTGGCACTTCTGGTGGGACTGAGATCGGTCGCGGCCTACTCGACGCCGCTGAATTCTGCGTACTCGGCGTTCATGAGGTCCCAGAAGGACCGGTAGCGGACAGCGCCGGGCAGCCAATGGGCCAGGTACCAGGCTTCCCACTCTCCGTCAGCGGTGACGACGAGGGGGTTGAGGAGGTAGACGTCAGTCGCGTTGGGTGTGTGGCTGATCTTGAGCGTGTGAGGAAGGTACTCGGCCCGCATCAGGCAAGGGTCCTGTTCCTCCCCGTAGGCGTAGTAGTCCTCGTCGGGCACCTCGAACGATCCGGCGGTCTCGACCCACGGGGCAACCAACTCGGGGTCGAGATCCCTGGTCCAGCCGACTTCCTGCGTCGGCAGGAGCCGGTCGATGCCGGTGGTCGTATTGAGCCATCCGTTGCTGGTCAGCAGGAACTGGCGGTAGCTGGGCGGCAGGCTGACACCAAGGCGCTTCTCCAACTGCGCGACCTCTCCGTCAAGCGCGCCTGTCGTGCCCAGCCAGCGAGCGGCACGGACTTCGGCTGGAAAGGGCTCGGGCCGTTCCTGCTCGTGCAGGATCGGGTCCAGCCACTCATCGCTCCATCGCTGCAGCAGCTCTCGCCATGCATATGTAGGTGCGGACATTGGATCAGTTGGATTCGGCACGGCGGCAGATTACGTGACTGGTCCGACACGTCAGTTGGTCTGTCAGCGGATCTTTGGAAGGGCTTTGTGGGGGTGGGCGGCGTGGACGTACTTCACGGCGGTGTGGGGGTGGATGCCGAAGACTCGGACCAGGTGGACGGGGTCGGCGGTGTGATTGGCTTCGTCGAGGATCCTGTCGGTCCAGAGTTGCTTGGGCAGCATGCCGGTCTGGTCGAAGGCGGCACGTAGGCCGCAGTAGCTCAGGGGCGGCCGGCTGGGATGGTTGACGGTCTGGCTGGTGATGAACAGGTGGCGGTTGGGGGCTTGGGGCCAGCGCCGGTGCCGTTCGGTGAGCCACGCGGTGATCAGTTCGACCGTGAGCGCTTCGAGGTAGACGGTGTGCCAGTCCTCGCCGCGCGGCACACGGACGGTCAGGCGGGTGAGGTCGAGGTCGTCGACCCGGAGACGCGCCACTTCCGACGGCCGTAGGCCGTGGACGGCGACCAGTGCGACGGCAAGGCGGGCCCGAGAGCCGTCGAGGCGGTCCAGAAGACCACGAGGCGGTCGCTGGGCAGCGGGACCGGCACCCGCACGGGCGTGGTCAGGGAGATTCCGGCCATGGCGTTGTGGAAGACGAGCCGTTCCTGCTTGAGGGCGGTGAACACGCTGCGCAGGACGTGGTGGAGGTCGCGGGCGCGGCTGCCGGCGGGGGTCCCGGCGGCTCTCGGATAGCCCTGCGCCGCCTGGTCAGCAGCGTTGCGGGTGCACCGAGCAGGGTGACTCTGTTGGTGTTCGGTGCTGCCGATCGGTTGGCCGGAGGCGGTCAGGCGCGTGTCGGTCCGGCGGTGCCGTATCACCGTCGCGGCGGCGTGCGGCCGGGCGCACACCCGCCCTCGCCTCGTCCCGGAGCGTTCGGCGTCAGTTGCCCGGGCCGCGCGCTGTGGCGGCTCAGTTGGACGGGCCGCACACCTCTGTGCTGCGCGGCCCCCACGTGCACGCCTGCAGGCTCATGCCCGGGCCGTCGTACAACCATGGCGACTGGCCGGGGTAGGTGGTCGGGCCGTACGCCCACTGGCCGGTGTTCACGTTCATGATGCCGAACGTACAGCCGCTGGGGGCGGCGATCGGATCGATCGCCATGTGGTCGTGGCCGCTCTGGAGTTCGACCTTCTCTAACGCGAGGCAGCCGCCGCTGCGGATCGTCCAGGAGCCCTCGGCTGCCTGTGCCGAGGTCGCGCTCCCCACTCCGGTCACGCCCATCGCCACCACGGCGAGCGCGGCGGCCGAGGCACGCTTCCTGGTCCTGGTGAATCGCATGGAACCCTCCGGTTCGTCGGTCCCGCCCTGAGCCGGTGCCGGGGCGCACCTTGAAGCTCAGCAGCCGACGGTACGGAGCACAACGCAGAATCCGGACGACCTAGCCCGGACACCGAGCCGCCGGTGATCACTGTGACCGGCCTGCGAATGCCCAAAGGCCGCTAAGCCACTCTCGCCAAGCTGATCGCCACCTACCGCCTGTCCGCCGGGCGGGTGAACCAACGCGCCGGGCCGTCCCCGCGCGCCGCCGCGGTCATGCCGGCCGACCGACGATGGGCGCCATGACGCACCGGACGGTCCCGGGGCCATGAGAAGGGACCCCTCGCCGCAACCACCCGACTGGGCGCACTGCGGGCACGGCGCCGTCCCGGCAGCCGACCCGGTCGGCTGCCGGGGCATCCGCGTCCGCGGCTACACCTCCTGTCTGGCGCACCTCCCACGACGCAAACGACGCCGGTACCTCGCCTCGCTGTCCCCCGGCACCGACATTGACCACAGCGGCACCCCCTTCACCCCGGCCCTCCTCGTGGAACTCCTCCGAGCCCTCCAGGACCCCACCACAGGACGGCCCCACCTCGGCCGCGCCTGGTTCAGCGAGGCGAGGTTCGGTGGCGACGCCTCGTTCGACTGGGTGACGTTCACCGGCGACGCCTCGTTCGACTGGGCGAGGTTCACCGGCAACGCCCGGTTCGACAGGGCAACGTTCACCGGCAACGCCTCGTTCAGTAGGGCGAGGTTCACCGGCAACGCCTGGTTCGGCGGGGCGAGGTTCACCGGCAACGCCTGGTTCGGCGGGGCGAGGTTCACCGGCTCCGCCCGGTTCAACGTGACGAGGTTCACCGGCAACGCCTGGTTCAACGAGGCGAGGTTCACCGGCGAGGCCTCGTTCAACGCGGCGAGGTTCACCGGCGACGCCCGGTTCGACGACGCGGTCTTCCGCGCCCACGGGATCTTCGTGGGAGCCTGGTTCGAGCAAACGCGGCAGTTCGGGCCGCTTCTGGCTCACCGAGAGCTGGTGCTGGACGAGGCGCAGTTCTTGCAGCCGGTGCAGATCGAGGTGAGCACAATCAAGCTGTCCTGCCGTCGTGCACGCTTCCCTGGCGGCGTGCAGCTCCGATTGCGATGGGCTCGTGTCGTATTGGACGACACCGACTTCCCCGCACCGTCGATCCTCACCGGTATCCCCCGCCTGGCCGGCAGCCGGATGTCGGCCCAGGAACGGCGCAGTGCCCGGGCCTGGCCAAGCCTGTTGGGAGAGGAGATCTCCGAGCGGCCGCAGCTGCTGTCCTTGCGGCGCGCCAACGTCGCGGGCCTGAGGCTGAGCAACATCACCGCCGCGGACTGCCTGTTCACCGGCGCGCACAACCTCGACAAGTTGCGTCTGGAAGCTGGTGTCGGCTTCACGACTACCTCGGCCCCAGAAAGGGGACCTCGGAGCTGGGATTGGCGGCAGGTGATCGCCGAGGAACGCGCCTGGCGGGCTGCCCGGTCACGTCGCTGGGCCACCTGGTTACCTCGCTGGGCAGCTGCTGTGCTTGATCGGCCCTTCCGGTCGCTCCGCTGGGTCGCCCCGCACTGGCCGGAGTGGTTCGACCAGCCAAAGTCCGGGGACCTGAACCCGGGCCAGATCGCCGCTGTGTACCGGGCCCTGCGCAAGGGGCGCGAGGACGCCAAGGACGAGCCTGGCGCCGCCGACTTCTACTACGGCGAAATGGAAATGCGGCGATGCGCGCGTCCCGCCGCCGGAATCCCGGTCGACGGCCGGAGCAATAGGGGGCGGGTCGAACGCTGCGTGCTGACGGCGTATTGGCTGGTGTCCGGGTACGGGCTGCGTGCCTGGCGGGCCCTTGCCTGGCTCATCGCCGTAACCGCGATGCTCGCGCTCGTGTTCCATCTGGTCGGTTTCACCAGCCCGCCGCAACCGGTCTCGTACTGGACCAGCCTGCTGTATGCACTCCGCGCCACCCTTTCGCTGGCTGACAGCGAGGTGACGCTCACCGCATGGGGCAAGTTGCTCCAAGCCGTCCTCCGCCTCACCGGCCCGGTCCTGCTCAGTCTCGCGCTCCTGGCCCTACGGGGCCGCGTGAAGCGGTGATTGGATGGCGGCTGGACCGAACGGAATGCGATTGATCATTATCCTTCCCATTCGGCGGTACGTCCGGTCCGCCGAATTCCTCCCGCCGGGACCCGCGATCGGCTATGCCTGACGAAGGCCGCACGCCAACCACCACCAGGGGGCATACATGGGCAACGTCTACGACGCGAACCACCGGTACGTGGGCTCGGTGCAGGCCGGGGTGGTCTACGACGCGAACCACCGGTACGTGGGCTCGGTGCAGGCCGGGGTGGTCTACGACGCGAACCACCGGTACGTCGGCTCGGTAGTTGCCAGCAGCGACACGGAAGGGACAGCCGCCACCGCGATCCTGATCCTTCTACCCCGCTGAGGAGAGGGAATGATCATTATCCTTCCCTCTCTGACGCCAGGTCCGGGCGCGGGCCGGACACCGGTCCGGGGCCCACAGGCACCATCGGGTGAGCGCATCTGAGAAGTGCTGGGCTATCGACGAAATGGCCGGCTTCGGGGTGACGAATCCTCCGGGCTCTCAGCGACTGGTGCCGCGTCGACGGATCCGCCGCCGACGTGCTGGTGGTGGCTTCCCAATTTGGGAGTCGGCGGCCGGGAGGTGATTCCCAGGTTGGGAAGCGGCTGGCTGGCGCGGGCTCGGTAGCGCGGGTTGGTGGACGAGTCGGTGGCCTGCTCCAGTGCGCGGCGGGCCGCGGGCGCCCCGGTGACCTGCTCCTGCATGGGCTCCGAGTCCATGGCCGCCCTCGCCATCAATTCTGGGCTCGTACTGCCGCTGCCTGTCGGCTTGGGGGCGTTCACCTCGCACGCGCTGCCCTACACTCCCGGCGGTTCTCAGCATCACGGTTAACGGAAGTGCATTTAAGTCACTCCAGCCACAAAACCGGAATTTCAGGTTCCTGGAAGTCCGAATCTACCGGGTATTTTGGCATTTTTCACATTACCGGGCTCAATTCTCGCTCAAATTCCATGGAACTTCTTGCCGGAAGTATTCGTGGACTGCGGAATCGTTCATGCCCAATCGATCGATCGGGCCATTCGATTTCGAAGTCAATCGAAATGGAGAAGAAATGCGGAAGACTGTTTCCCGAATTTCTGGTGCGGTGATCGGTGCCGGCGTGCTGACCGCCCTGGCCGCACCCCAGGCTCTGGCCGCGCCCGCCTCCTCGGCGGCCGTGGCCGCCACGCAGCTCCCGGCCGGCGCCGACCCCGCCCACTGGACCATCGACCGCCAGGCTCCGGCGGTGACGCTTCCTCAGGCCCCGGCCCGCGCCCGCATCACGCCGACCCAGGACTCGCCGAGCTCCACTACCGGTTTCACGGAGCCCCGCAACATCTCGTACCACGGGCAGCTCTGCGGCACTGATCTGGTGGACGGAGTGAGCGGACCCGGCCCGATGACTCTGACGCTGACCCAGGCCAGGTCGACGGCGACTCAGTGGAACGCGAGCGCATCGATCAACGCAGGGGTCCTCTCCGCCGGCATCGGCTTCAACGTGACCGACACCGTCACGAAGACCGAGACGGGCTCCTACACCGTTCCCGACGGAAAGTTCGGAAACCTGCAGGCCTACCCGCTGTACGACTACTGGACGTTCGAGGTCTACGACGGCTCGGTCGGCTGGACCGTCGGCAGCGGAGAGGTGAAGAAGCCGGTAGGCTACTGCTACAACGGCTTGACGAACTAAGCGAGTTGAAGAATATGCGGCGATCCAGCGGAATAATGGGAGCGACAAGCCTCGTCGCTACCGCCGTCCTCGCGACCGCCTGCACTGACAGCGGGACCGCAGCTCCCCAGGAGCAGGGGTCCTGGGCATTGGACGCGACGGCCGCGGCCCCGGCGGACCCCGCAGTCCAGCGCAGCATCGACGCCCCGCCGGCCAAAGGCAAGGCCAAAATCCTGGGCATAGCGGACGTCGCAGGCACCAGCGTCATCCTCGCCATCAGGAACGACACCTGCCAGGTGGCATTCCTGCCAGACGGGGCGACTGTCCCGACGACCGCCGCCCTCGCCTCCATCGGATCGCAGCGCCCTGCCGCCGGATCCTCCGCGGACATCCACGTGGAATTCCCGGGCAGCGTTCTCGTAGGGAAATACACCCAGGCGACCGGGCAGATGGTCCCCTTCAAATTCACCACTATCGGCTGCGGCGAGAAATCGATGGCAGTCAAAATCGAAGGGGCTGGGGATTCCGCCTCGGTGCAAAAGAAATCCGGTGACTCACTGCGATTCTGGCGGACAGGGTCGGACGTGATGCTGGCAGCCGGGGCACTGGAGGCGATCCACCCGGACACCCCGAGCACCAGCACCTCGTCCTGAAGTGTTCGAGGGTGTCCTCCCCGGCCGGGGAGGACACCCTCGAACACCTTCGCCTGGATCCTCCACGGCCACCGCCGCAGGCAGGCCTGCGGGCGACGCAATGAGTCCCCCGGTTCCCTCCTCGCCACCCGGACATTTGCACAGGTCAAGGCACCGCAAGGCACCGATGGATCGGTCGCGATAGGCTGTCCTGTCCTGCTGACGGCTCGTTGAGAACCCCGGACGGCAGGATCTGCTGGACCTGGCCGCCGAACTCGCCCCGGCATCAGCCGGCCGTACGTCTCCGTCGAGGTCTCAGCCCGGGACGTCACCGATCCGAAGCCGGACGACGCCCACCAGGCCGTCCCGGACATCGCGCTGAAGTACGCCAAGAACGTCGTGGCCGGCTACCCGTGCACAAACCCGGTGCACCTGCCGGACAGCGTCCCCCAGACGGCAACGAACTTCCCGGGCCCGCACCACTGACCCGCGCCCCCGAGCGCGCCAGCACACTGATCGACTTCCCCTGCTGCCCCGTACGAGACACTGTCGGCGACACGCGGTTGACTTCCGCCATGGACGACACCACCGATCACCTGCACCGCATCGACGCCCTGCGGGCCGACCCGGCGCCGGGCATCGCCCGCCTGCCGGCCACCGGCGACCTCGACGCCGCCCACCGGAGCCTCGTCGAGGCGCTGCGCCCGCGCTGGGGGGTGTCGCGCAACCTTGCGACCGGTGGCTTCGTCGACCCGACCCTCGACGACGACTGCGGCCTCGCACTGACCGTTCCCTTCGGCGGGCGCCTGGTCGAGCTGTGCGGCTGGGCGGTGCGTGGGCGCTGGATCGGCTGCGGGATCGTCCGGGACGACGATGGCTCGCCGTACCTGGTGGCGGTGACGGCCCGCCAGGCCGACCCGGCCACGGCCTGCCTGCCCGCCGCGGAAGCCGAGGCCAAGGACGAGGACGAGGCGTCGGGTGCCCGCTGGCTGCGGGGGCTGGCGGTGGTGACAGGCCGGCCGCGGTCGCGGGAGTGGCCCGTCGACTGGCCGTCGGCCGAGGCCCGGCTCGGCACCGCCCTGCCCGCCGACTACCGCAACCTGGCGGAGTACTTCGGCCCCGGCACGTTCGCCGGTTTCCTGAACGTCTTCCTGCCCAGCCCGCCGCCCGGCTCCGACGCCCCGTTCCCGAACGTCCCGTGCCTGGTGAGGAACGCCGGGCACCTCGCCGAGCGCACCGCTTACCTCGATTACCTCGACATCGCCGACCTCTACCACCCCCACCGCCTCCACCCCGCCCCCGGCGGGCTGCTGCAGTGGGCCGGCTCCGAACAGGCCGACCAGTTCTACTGGCTCACGGAGGCCACGGACCCGAACCGATGGCCCGTCATCGCCCGCAACGAGGACGGCGACCACCAGGCCCGGTTCGACGGCTCCACCACCGAGTTCATCCACCGCCTCCTCACCGACCACCGGCACCCCTTCTCAATCTCGGAGCTCCTCGACCACTCCGACTTCGAGCCGTACGAGGCCTGCGAACCCGACGACCCGTCCGAGGACCGGCGACTGCCGTAAACCCCCAGCCCCTCCACAGCAGCTACCCACCCTGGGTGCCTGGTTGACCTGCAGACCGCCACGCGACCTCCAGCTGCGGCCAGGAAAGCGGCGCGGCGACGGGCCTCCCTGACATCGCCGATGCCCGTCGCCGAGCTGTGCCCTTGGAGCTCCGTGTCCGCGGCATGTCGAAAACCGGGACGCCGCGGCGAGAGAGCTGGGAGGATCCGGGTGACATCACTCTCGGGGAGGTACTGGTGACGCTGCGTCGGGACGCGTGGGTGATGCTGGAGACCGTCGCCGCCCAAGGCCCGGAAGGCTGGCTGACCGGCAGCCAGCCCCTGGAGGTCCGCAACTCGGAGATCACCGTCGCCCGCACCCTCGTGGACGCCGGCCTGTGCGAGGCCGCACCAGCCGACCTTCTCAAGAACCTCCTCGCCGACAGGACGCGCCCGACCTGGGCGGTACGGATCACCACGCTCGGGCGGGACGCCCTGCGCTACCGGGAGCACCAGGAGAACCCGGCCGAGCGTCCGGCCAGGCCCGATCCCGTACCTGAAACCGCGGTCAGCGTCCGCGGCATCGACCTCGACCTCCTGCGCCGCACCCTCGCCGACGCCGAAGCCGGCGCCCTCACCGGCGTCGACACCGTCGCGCTGGGCACCGCGATCGCGAAGGCACGCCCCGTCGACGGCTCCCGCCGCCACACCGTCGACGCCACCGACGCCGAACTCGCAGCGATCATGCGGGTGCTGTACCTGGAATCCCTCTACCGCGACGCCACCGGCTACCACCACATCCTCCGGCACTCCAAGCGGGCGGACGGCATGCGCTTCCACCAGGTGAAGCTGCAGCCCGCTCCTGCCGCGCAGCCGATGGCCGGCGCCCGGATCCCGACGCCGGTCCCAAGCACTTGATCGAGTCGCTCGGCCCGCCCTATGCAGAGCGTCGTCTGCTCGAAGTCGGGAAGGTCGAGGTGGGTGACGCGGGACGCGTCCAGGCCCGCCGCGACAAGGAAACGCACTTCCCCGGCGTTGCGGACGAAGATCCGTACGTAGCGCAGCTGCGGACAGCAGGCGCCCTGGACGTCCTCACCAAACCGGACGGCACCCTCACCACCTCGCCGCGCCTCGGTGTCAGCCCGGAGAACTGCCCTGGCCCCCACGAACGCGAAGTCGTCCTCGGGGCCAGGATCCGGCCGCGGCAGACCTTCGCCCGGTAAGGAGCAGTTCGGCCCCGGCGCGGCCGAGTCGATTCCCCGTCCCGAGCCGGATCCGGTGGCTCCAGACCGCTCTGGCCGCGGTTGCCGGCCGTCCCCAAGGTCACCGACGTGTCAAGCTCGGGCCCACCGGCGGAACGCGAGGGCGCGCAGCCGGTGTGTGCGTTATCCGCACCGGCTGCGCGCCCAGGGGTGGCCGGTCTGTTCAGGTCATCAGGTGGTCATAACCGGGGACCAGGAACTCTCCGTATTCGAATTTGCGCCCGAGCTCCACGTACCTCTCATACTGCTTCCGGGTGATCTGTGGTGCGTAGGTGAGCGCGCGCAGCAAGAAGCGGAACGCCAGGTCGGGGCAGGCGTGGGCCGCGGTGTGGGTGAGTGCGGGCACCACGCCGGGAACGGACTTCCACGACGAGTCCTGCGCCAGCTCCAGGAGGCCGGGAGTGACGATCATGATCTCGTCCAGGACGGCCCCGGTGAGGTACCCGTATGGGGTGGGCGGGACCTCGTCCGGGTGGTCGAGGCCCTCCCGGCTTTAGTCGTTCCCGGCACAGCCGGATGATCCGCAGCAGCCAGGCTCGGGGGTCGATCCCCTCGCTCCTGAGTTCCAGGCGGCGTTCGGCCCCGACCGACCAGAGTGTCTCGAACACCCAGGTCGGCACGGCCGGTTCCGTCACCCGGAGGGCGTCGACGAGGAGCGCTTCGACCAGGTGCGTCGGCATGCCGTCGGCGTAGTACTCCAGCGCCTCGTTCTCGGTGGGCCACTCGCCCCGCCAGCTGTGGTGGAAGACCTGGCCGAGGTGAGGCAACCCGAACTCGTCTCCGCCGTAACGTTCTGTCATCACGCGTCACCCTGCCATGGGAAAAATGGAACTGATGATCCACGTCTTGCTGCCATTGTGCGGGTTGGCCGCCCTGGCTATACGGACCTTGACCTTGGTACCGGCCGGCACGGCGTCGAGACTCCCGCCCGCGGGGTGCACCTTGCCCAACGAGGTCAGGCGCTGGCCGTCCCTGATGACATCGACGTCGACGATGAACTCCTTGAAGTCGGGTGCGCCCGGCTGCCCGAACTCGCGCAGAATTCCGGGCCTCTTCTGCATCGCCGAGCGCAGTGCGTCCCCAGCGATGTTGAGGTCGTCGAACACTCCGTTCGGGTCGGTGGCGGTGGTCAGCCCGGCAGCCTGGGCGGGCGTGACGCCCGCTTCCTCGCCGTTCGGACCGTAGGCGTCCTTCGCCACGTGCTTGAGACCTCGGCGTTCACCGCCCTCACGGAGGCGCCCGCCGTTACCAGTGGAGGGCTGGACGGCAGGTGATGTCCATGGGTCTGACGAAGGCATCGGCGGGCGGAGCTGGCGGTGGCGAACACCCTGCTCTACTTCGGTGGGCGCGCCGGATTCTGCCGGGGCCGTGGCTCAGCGGGCCGAGGGGAGGACAACGATGAAGCGGATCGTCAGGCCCGGCCAGGTGTTCCGTGCCCTGGCCCGCGACATGGCCGGGCGGGGCTGGCGGCTGTAGGTGCCGGCCGTCGGTGACGACGGCAGGGCAGAGTGCCTGGTGGTTCACGATCACGCCAGTACCGTAGGCCGCAGGCCGTTCGCCATGGCTGACGCCCTGGCGTCTCCCTCCCGGTACGGGCTCGTCAAGGAAGCGGACGACGACCTCTTCGTCGATCCCTGGTACGCGGCGCTGCTGGCGGCGGTCGCTGCGCTCCACGGTCCGGCGGCCATCCCGGCCGACTACGCCCGTGCCGCCTTCTCCGTCTCCCGCTTAGGTGGCGCAAGCACCCTGGTCTTCCGGTGGGGTGAGGCCGGCCGTGGGTCCGGGCGGTTGGCCGGCGGGCTTGTCCCAGGGCGGTGCTGCTGAGTGGGCAATGCGTCGCCCGGCCGGTGCCGGAGGCGAAGCCGACGGCTGGAAGGCCCGGGCGCGTCTGCGGGCGGCGGCGCCGGGGGCCGTGGCGGAGAACGTCGCCGGGTCTCGGAGGAGTTCGGGGGGCGCTGGGCGCCCCCCGAACGGCAGGCCTGGTGGCCGGCGGGACCGGTTCCGCTGCAACGGGTGTCCGGTCCGGGTGTCCCGGGTTGTGCTGGCTGCGACCGGGGAACGGGTACCAATCTCCCGGGTGCCCGGAGCAGCGCACCGAGTTGCGATGGCTTCGAGCCGGACGCGGGGTCGGCCAGGAGGCTGCCGCTCCGCAGTTGCCTGGCTCTGACCTGCGGAAACCAGATGGCCGGCGGTCGGCGTTTTTGCACGGAGATCCGGACGAGCATGCAACAACCCGGGGGTGGCGCGGCGGCCGGGCTGAAAACCGGACAGGCCTGGTTCTGCCAGGTGGAGTTGTGCCGCTGGAGCGCTCTGATCTGCGCGGATCCCGGACGCCGGTCGGGCGTTGTTTCAGGCCCTGGCGAATCCGGGAGTCCCGTTGTGCGTGCGGGGGCCGTGGGGTGTTCAAGACTTGTCCGCACGGCCGGTGGGAGCTGCAACTCCCCGTGCCGGTGTTCACAAGGGCTGCGACCGTAGAAGGGAACGCGACATGGGTGTGCCGCGCAAGCGCCGTGAGACAGGGGACGGTGACGGGGTCCTGCCCGTCACCGTCGTGGTCGTCGCCGTCGCCGTGCTGGCCGTGTTCGTCGTGCTGGCCGTGATGGGTCTGCCGACCGAGACGATCATCGCGCTGTCCAGCGCCGCCGTCCTGACGGCGGCGGAGCTGGTGAGACGGCTGGTCTCGGCCGTCTCGGCAACCCGCCGGCGCCGGTGAGCGTGCCGGATGGGAAGGCCGAAGACGGCGATCGCCCCGGGAGCGGTGGCCGGGGACCTGGCCGAGTTCCTCCACAGCGTCTGCGCGCGCTGTGGGAAGACTTACGCCCAGATCAGCATAGAGTCGGGTATATCGATCTCCACGCTCTCCCGGGCGGCCTCGGGCAAGCGGCGCCCGAAGCTCGAGGTCGTGCAGGCCTTCGTCCGGGCGTGCGGGGGCAGTCCGTCGGAGCTCAGGAAGGCGGAGCGTCTGTGGCGCCGCACCCCGGCCGCCTCGTCCTCCGCCGCCCCGGATGGGCAGCCTGGTGTTCGCTGGCACGACCCGGCTTCTCTGTGCGAGGCGCATCACCTCGGTGAAGCGATGCGCACGGCCCTGCGGCTGAGCGGCAGCCCGTCGCTGCGCGCGGTCAGCGAACGCGCGACGGCGTTGGGACTGAGCCTGTCGCGCAGCACGCTCGGGGACGCCTTGCGCCCCGGGGCGGTGCCCACGCTCCAGGTCTTCTGCGTGTTCATGCAGGTGATCGGGCATTTCCCGGGGTCGCCGGTGGCCGGGTACGACGCGGCGGCGTGGGAGGACGCCTGGGTGCGTGTCCAGGCCCGCCGTCAGCCCCGGGCGCGCGGCGGCGGGCCGGGATCTTCAGGGGTGAAGGTGCTTCAGGCCAGGGGCGGCAGGGCGAAGGAAAGCGGCGGGCGGCGGGCGGGCGGCCGACGGCCGCGGCTGGCGCAGGCCCAGGCGTGGGTGCGCCCTGGACCGCTTCGGGCGCTCAAGGACTGGCTGCACGAGCTGTACCTGGAGGCGGGCGCTCCGTCGCTGACCGACATCACCGCGTCGATCCGGATGGACGACTCCCTCGACTCGGCGCCCAAGCGGGACAGCGTGAACCGGCTGCTGAGGTCGTCGCACCTGCTCTCCGTTCAGGGTGATGCCGTGGCAGTGGCGGTCGCCATGGCCAGGATGGCCGGACTCGACCCGGTCGCGGCCGGCGGGATGGCGCGGGAGCTGTGGATCAGCGCCGCCGCGGTGAGGCCGTGGGGGCACGCGGTCGGTGACGTGGTGGATCCGCTGGCCCTGGGGGTGCGGGAGACGTTCGCCCTGCCGGAGTCGAGACAGGAGCTGCCGGTTCTGGTCCCCTACGTCCGGCGCCAGCACGACCAGGTTCTCGAGCGGATCGTGGAGAGGGCCGTCGACGGACACAGCGCGCTGGTCGTTGCCCGCGGACTGCGGGCCACGGGCAAGACGCGCAGTTGCTGGGAGGCGATGCAGGCACTGCCGGCGGGCTGGAGGATCTGGTTTCCCGCGGATCCGTCCAAAGGCGCGCTGGTGGTCGAGGCCATTGCCCAGGCCGGCCCCGGGTCGGTGGTGTGGCTCGACCGGATCGACCGGTACCTCGATCCCGGCCAGTGCCACGTCGCCGGGATGGTGCAGGCCGAGATCAGCGAGGCCCTGCACGACCCCCGACGTGCTCCGGTGCTGGTGATCGGCACGGTCTCGGCCTCCGCCGGAGTGCTGACCCGCGCGGGGGGCTCCACACCGGGGGCGGCCACGGCGGCCCGGACCATGATCGAGGACGCGGCCGTCGACGTCCCGGACCTGTTCACCGGAGCCGAGCTCGCCGACCTGGCCGACGCCGCCGGGCAGGATCCCCGGCTCGCGCTGGCCGACGCCAACGCGCGGGGGTCGGTCGCCCAATTCCTGTCCACCAACCGCAACGCCGATCCCTTGCTGAAGGTCCAGGTGCTGCACACGGCGATGACCCAGGGGGACACCGACGCGCTCCTGATGGGCGGGGCGCTCCTGCAGGCCTCGGGACACCGCAAGGAGGCGGCGACCTGGTACCAGAGGGCCGCCGAGGCCGGAGACCGCCAGGCCCTCGAGCCCGCGGCGGTGCTGCTGAGCGAGAACGGCACGGCCTACGAGGCGATCGCGTGGCTGCGGGACCTCGCGGCAACCGGTGACGCCGAAGCCGCCCTCACCGCCGCACGCAGGCTCAGCCGCGAGGGCCGCAACGACGAGGCGATCGAGTTCTACCAGCAGGCCGCACGGGCCGGCGGCAGCAGCCACGCGCTGCGGGCAGCGGCGGCCCTGATGCAGCGCAGCGGGCGCGCGGCGGAGGCGGTGGAGTGGCTGCGCGGGCGGGCCGCAGCGGGGGACGCGAGCGCCCTGCGGGAGACCGCCCATGTGCTGTGGGCGACGGGGGACGTGACCCGGGCCGTCACCTTCTACTCCGAGGCCGGGGCGGCCGGTGACGTGGGGGCCTGGAGGGAGGGCGCCGAGCGGCTCCAGTCCCTGGGCCGTGACGACGAGGCGATCATGATGTACCGGGCGGCAGTACGCAAGGGCGACGGCCTGAGCGCGCGGCCGCTGGCCGACCTCCTGCTGTCGGAGGGCCGGCGGGAAGAGGCGCTGGGCTTCTACCTCCAGGCGGCGGAGCAAGGGGACGCGGTGGCGATGCATCAGGCCGCGGCCCTGTACCGCCTTGCGGGGCGTGTGGCGGAGGCCCTCCAGTGGTACGGCAGGGCTGCCGATCAGGGCGACACGGCGTCGCTGGTGCACATCGGGGTGCTGCACCGCGGCCGGGGCGACATCGAGGCGGCCCTGGCCGCGTTCACGAAAGCCGCCGACCTGCGGGAACGCGACGCCTACCGGGAGGCGGTGTGGATGCTGTGGGACTGCGGCCGGCTGGACCGCGCGTTCAACTGGCTCGGCCACCGAGCGGATACCGGGGACCGGCGGGCGGTGCGGGAGATGGCCGACCTTCTCCGCGAAGCGGGCCGGCTGCCCGAGGCGCTGGAATGGTACCTGCGGTCGGCCGGCCTGGGAAGCCTGTACGCCGCCCGACACGCTGCGCAGTTGCAGTCGCTGATGTCCGCGCGGGAGACCGAGCAGGGTGACTCACGATGAGCCCGGACGGCGGGCGTCAACGTGGAGCTCGCCCTCTGTCCCTCACGCAACCGGTGCAACCGGCGCGCGGCGACGGCGAAGTTGCTGGGTCCCCGCTCTCGTCCACGTGGGGCCCTGACCATCGCCGGTTTCCGGTGGCCGGGGCTGCCGAAAGTTGGGCGCACCGTGCGGAGGCCGCTGCCGTTGTCCTTATCTGCTGGGAAAAGTGGTGGACGGGAGTACCCCGGTCGCTGTTCGAGGTCAACGCCGACGACCGGCACGAGGGCGATCGGATCCGGCTCCGGTACGCCGGCGATCCGGAGGCCGAGCAGGGGCCGACCACCCTGCCGGGCTACGTCATGATCAACAATCCCGCGGCCTCCGAGGACCGGGTGCTCGCCGCGTGCGACCTCTACGTGCCGGGGCTTGGCCGGGCTCCAGGGGCTGCAGCAGGCCTTCGCGCCGGCGACTGCCGCGCTCGCGTTGAATGCGCTGGACGGTCACCTCGAGGCGGACGAGGTGCCGCTCGCGATCGCCCTTAAGTCAGTGGCATTGCACCGGTTCTACAGAACTGCAGAACCAGGGAGGACGCGGGAGCAGCCCTGTTCACGCGTGGGATTTCGAAGGCCGGCCGCCCGCGTCGCACGGCGGCTCCGGTCGAGGCTGGAGCGCGACCGGCCGGCTGCGGGAACTACCCAGGGCAGGGCCGACCACGGCCGTCCCGGCCCGCCAGGAGGCCAGAGCGGCGAGCGGCTCGGCGGTGACCGGGTTCCTGCTGCCGGTTGACTGCGGGGACAACCGGATCGTGGAACGGGTCCGTGAGGCCCGCGCCGGGGATCCGGCGCGGGCCTGCGTGGTGGTCACCGCAGACCGCCGACCGCGAACTGCGCACCCGCGTGGGCGTGTTGGGTGTGGCCGTCACCGGCCACCGGGGCGTCCGGGGCCGAGCCCGGGGGCCGGGTCAGTGGGCGGGGCGGATCTGGAGGGCGTTGATGCCCCAGTGGATCGACGGGGCCGAGGTGCGCACGGTGAACTGAAAGTCCCGGCCGGGACGGGCGGGGATGTCCACCGAGCCGACGCCGACGGAGTCCACTGGGCACTGCACCGTGAAGTCGGTTGGAGCCAGACCGCCGACGTGCACCTGCACCGAACCGCCGCCCTGACAGCCGACGTTGACGGCGATCGGCAGCGTCTCGGTCACCGAGGCCGTCACCGCGCCGCCGTTCCCGATCCAGTCGGGGATCGAGAACATGGTGTCCTCGTCCGGGGTCGGCGGCAGGATCTGGCCCGTCCCCGGCTGACCGAAGGGCTCGTCCGAGGCCGGTGCCGGGTCGGCCGGATTCGCCGATGCCGTCCCGGCGAACGCCAGCGTCACCCCCAGCACCCCGGCCGCTGCGGTGAGCGCGAGCGTCTTCGTCCGCTTAATCATGGTCCCCTCTGCTGTGTCATACCGGTGTTCGGCACACGAAGTTGATCCTAGAGCGCGGCACCGTCCGGCAGCACGACAACGACGGGGACGGCTGGCGCGAATACGACGGCGTACTACGCGGCGGTGTTCTCCGGGGCCGCCCCGTCGACGCGCTGGAGCCGGGTATGGGCGGCACGGTCCTCGGCCGGCACCTCCGGCCAGAACTGGTGCGCCGTGACCACCAGTGCGGCCTGCCGCTCGGCCTCCTCCAACCGGTAGGCCCTGGCGTACTGCTCCCTCGCTCAGCCCTCTGGACACCGTCGGGATCGTACGCACGGCCGACCCTGCGTCAGGGCGTCGGCCTGCTTTGCGGCTGGACAGAGCAGAGCCTGGATGGCACGGGAAGCACGCGAGCCGATGGACTCCTTGGCCTCGCGGCGGCGAATTCCGCCGGTGCCTCGGGGGAGGGGGTTACCGACAGCGCTCGCCCCACCGGGCCGGGGCGGCACACGCCCCCGCCCCGGCCGGTCAGGCCCGGCAGCGGGCGGCACTGGTCTTCGCCGTGTGGCTGTTCTCCGCTGCCGTCGCGACGTGCCCGGGCGGGGAGAACCTGCGGACCGCCGAGTGCAGAGCCCATTCCAAGGGGCCCCGGTACAGGGGGGTGTGCCGCCACAGGTTGCCGCCAGGCGGTGCAGACGAGGAGGGCCGTTCTGGGCAACGCCGGCCTGCTCGTCCACGGCGCCGCCGAACGCCGCGACGGCGCCGTCAACCTCGTCGCCACCCGCCTCACCCCGCTCGTCCTCGCCCCCGGCACCCGAAGCTGGGACTTCCGATGACCCCCGCCCACACCCCTCGACCGGTACCCGGCGACACCGCCACCCCGAACCCGATGACCCTCCCGCACGGCGCGGGATACAGTCCCCCCGAACGACCGAGAGGGCATCATGGCCGACACCACCACGACCCGCTCCCGAATCGGCCAGCCCAAAGGCGTCCGCACCGACGGCGACGGGCTCACCGAGCGCCAGCGCCGCGTCATCGACGTGATCCGGGATTCCGTCCGGCGCCGGGGCTACCCGCCGTCCATGCGCGAGATCGGCCAGGCCGTCGGCCTGCCCAGCACCTCCTCGGTCGCCCACCAGGTCAAGGCCCTGGAGCGCAAGGGCATCCTGTACCGCGACCCGCACCGCCCCCGCGCCTACCGCGTCCGGGACGACCGTCACGCCGAGACCGCCGGCACGGCCCCGGACCCCGCCGTCTAGCAGGTGCCGCTGGTGGGCCGGATCGCCGCCGGCGGTCCGATCCTGGCCGAGCAGACGGTCGAGGACGTCTTCCCGCTGCCGCGCTAACTGGTCGGCGAGGGCGAGCTGTTCGCGCTCCGTGCGCGGCGACTCGATGATCGAGGCGGCCATCTGCGACGGCGACTGGGTCACCGTGCGCCGCCAGCCGGTCGCCGAGAACGGCGACATCGTGGCCGCGATGATCGACGGCGAGGCCACCGTCAAGCGGCTCAAGCGCGAGGACGGCCGGATCTGGCTGATGCCGCACAACCCCGCCTACGAGCCGATCAACGGCGACAACGCCACCATCCTGGGCAAGGTCGTGGCGGTCCTGCGCCGCCTCTGAGCGGGACCGCCCGCCGAAGCCGCGCCGACTGGGCGACGGCCGGATCGCCTGTCAGTGTCGGCGGCGGATGGTAGGACGAGTTCGCACCGGCGCGGGTCGGTGCCGTGGGGCCTTGGGTCTCGGGTGGGTCGGCCAGGAAGAGGATCTCGTGGGGTGGCGGGGCGGTGCCGGCGTGCCGGCGGTGTGGCACGAGGGCGGGCAGGACTTCCACGCGGGCACCCCGCAGGACGTACGGACCGTGGTGGCCGCGATGACTTCGGAGGTCAAGGACAACCTGCGCTACGGCGCCGTGCCCTGGGCGCGGTTTCACCACGCCTACGGCCCCGGCGGTGACGTCCCCGCCCTGCTGGAGAAGGTCCGCCTCGGCGACGAGGCCTCCGACCGGGCCCTCGGGACGCTGTGGAACCGGGTCTGCCATCAAGGCGGCACCTCCGCTCCTGGCGCTCTGGCCGTCCCTTTCCTGATCCGCATCGCGCTCGCCTACCCCCGCCACCGCACCGCCGTCCTGCTCCTGGTCGGCGCGGTCGCGCGTAGGCAGCATTTCGGCGACGGCTCACGGACCGGCCTCCTGCGCGCGGGCGAACGCGACGGGTCCCTCCGGTTCGGTCCGAGCGGCTATTTGGAGACCTGGTCGATCGAGGCGGCCCGGCAGGCCGTGGCGGCGGACGCGGACCTGCTGTGCTTCCTGCTGGACGACCCCCAACCGGCCGTCCGCCAGGCCGCCGCCCACGCCCTGGCGGCCGCGCTGCCCCCGCCCGGACACGCCCCGGCCGCCCTGCACACCCGCCTCGCCGACGAGGCCGACCCCGTGACACGCGCCTGCCTGGTTCTGGGGATCGGCCAACTCGCCTGGGAGGAAAGAGATCCGACGACCGTCGCGCAACTACGGGACTGGTGGCGGGTCCCCGGCCGGCCGACGGACGTGCGCGTGAGCGCCGCCCTGGCCTGGCTCTGCCTCGTCGCCGACCCCGTCCCCGCCGAACTCGACACCCTCCTCGACACCGCGGTCACCGACGAGCTGACGGCCCTCCTCGCCCCGGCCCCCTGGCTGCGCGACGCCCAGGACGGAGCCAACGACAACGGCCTGCTCGTATGCCTCACCCAGATGCGAAACCCCCACGACTTCCCCTGGCTCACCGAGTACTGAGGCCCGCCGCGATCGAGCCCTGCTGCTCGCACCTGCACGGCAACCACCCGGCCCACCCCTGAACAGGGGCGGGCCGGGCCCGACGGCTACGCGCAGGTGTCGAGCATCTGGTTGAGGGCGGTCTTCTCGGTGTCGGTGATGCTGAGCTGGTAGGTGTATTTGACGTCGCCCCAGGCGCGGGCGTAGGTGCACCAGAAGGCGGTGGCCGGGGGCTTCCACTGGTCGGGGGACTGGTCGCCCTTGCTGCGGTTGCTGGCGGCGGAGACCGCGACGAGCTGGGAGTGGGTGAGGTCGTTGGCGAAGGCCTTGCGGCGCTCGGTGGTCCACCCGTCGGCGCCGCTTCTCCAGGCGTTGGCGAGCGGGACCATGTGGTCGATGTCGACCTGGGAGGCGGAGGTGAGGACCTTGCCGTCATAGGGGCTGAGCCATGTTCCGGAGACGGCCCGGCACTCGGAGTCGGTCTGGACGTCCTGTCCGTCGCGTTGCAGGACGAGCTCGCGGGTGTCGCACTTGGCGCCCTGCTGGATCCAGTGGGGGAATTTGGCCCGGGAGTAGCCGGTCATCGGGTGCGGGGCCTCGACGGTCAGGGTGTCGATCTCGGTGCGTACCTGGTCGGCCGACGGCGGCTCGGGCAGCGCCCGCTGCCGCGCGGCGGAGGCCGCCTGCGTGGGGGAGTGCGATGCGGCTTGGGCGGCCTGGGGCAGGAGAAGGCCGGCGAGCAGTGTCGCCGCCGCGGCGAGGGCGGTCCGGGTCGTCGTGTTGAGGCTCATCCTGGGTCGTCCTCCGGTGTCGTCAGTACGTGGTCGCACCACGTCTTGACGCCTTCCTAGCGGACGTGACGATCACTTCGGGCAGGAACCATGGAAGTTCACCCCGCCCGGGGCTCCGTGCCCTGGAGGTTCCCCGGTCGTTCGCCTCGCCGCCCGGCGGCGGATAGCGGGTGGCGCCGCCCGCCCGGCACGGATCCGGCGGCCGGTGTTGCGAAGACCACGCGGCGCCACTGGCGTGCCGGGTTGGTGATGGGCTGTCGGGGCCGCGAGGCTGTCGTCCATGCGGATGCGATTTTCCTCTCCGGCCGTGCGGCGGGCAGCGTGCGGCGCGGGTGTGGTGCTGCTCGCGGGCTCGCTGCTCGGCGGGTGCTCGAAGCCGGCCGGCCACGACACAAACGCGAAGCCCGCCCCGCCCGCCTCCGCCGGGGCGTGGCCGGGGCCGGCGCCGTCGTCGGCCTCGGTGGCGCGGGCCGAGCTGGCGGCGCTGAACGTCGCCCCGGCCAGGCCGATGACCGGGTACTCCAGGGACCGCTTCCCGCACTGGGCCGCCCAGGGGCAGTCCTGCGACACCCGCGAGACCGTGCTCAAGCGCGACGGGCAGGCGGTGGCCGCCGACGCCCAGTGCAAGCCCACCACCGGAAACTGGACCTCCCCCTACGACGGCCTGACCTTCACCGACGCCAACAAACTGGACATCGACCACGTCGTCCCGCTCGCTGCCGCCTGGCGCGCCGGCGCCGACAGCTGGAGCGACGACCAGCGCAAGGCCCTTGCCAACGACCTGACCCGCCCCCAACTCCTCGCGGTCTCCGCCGCCTCCAACCGCAGCAAGGGCGACCAGACCCCGGACCAGTGGAAGCCGCCGTCCCAATCGGCCTGGTGCAACTACGCGAAGGCCTGGACGGACGTGAAGGCCTACTACAAGCTGGCCGTCACCGGCCCGGAGAAGACCGCGCTCGGCCAGATGCTCGACACCTGCCCGGCGGGATCATGACCACCCCCGACCCGGCCGTCGGCACTGTCGGCAGCGAGCCGCTCGTCACCACCGGCATCACCGCCGGCCCCGGCGGCGTCATGACCGTCGACGTCGGCGTCATCACCGGCGACCTCACCCTGCGCACCACCTGGAACGGCCGGCAGGCACTCCTGGACGTGCAGTACGACGGGGCCGAGGAGTGGTACACCGTCGAGAACAGCCCCCTCCCGGCCCCGGACCGGAAATTCGCTCGGGCCGTCCACGAGGCGACGGTCGCGGCGATCAGGCGAGGAGGCGGAACCGGGGCACAGGCTGTGGCCTGAGCGCGGCCCGTCCGCGGGGCGCGGCCGTGGGGCGCGGCCGCACCCCACGGACGGGCAAGCGGGTGAGCTCCTCCGAGGCGGGCCGGGCCGCACGGCGCTTCACTGCCGCCGCATGGGACGGCTCCGGGAGGGACGGCTCCGGGAGGGACCGGTGCGGGGTGCCGGCGGGAGTCGGACGTCGTTCGGTTTGTGGACAGGAGAGTGCCGAGGAGTGCAGCTCCGACAGCCGACCGCGGGGCGTAGCGTCCGGTCAGCCGTAGAGCGGTTGGGCGATTGAGACGGTGACCCGGTCGCCGAAGCGGCCGCGCAGGTCTGCTTGGGCGCTGGCCAGGTTTCCGCTGACGCCGACCTCCACCACGCCGCGGGTGAAGCTCACCTCCGAGCCGTCGCCCACACTGGCGATGCTGTAGTCGCTGGTGTGCCCGATCAGCGCCGTGACCCGGTTTCGGGTGGCGGTCAGCTCGCTGATCGAGCGCGGCGCGTCGCGCAGGTCCACGGGCACGCCCAGACCGAGGTGGGCGAGGGCGGCGTCGAAGCCGCCCCCGCCCGGCTTCCGGTAGACGATGACGCGACCGTCCGGAACGTCCACCGTCAGGCCGGTGAAGACATCCTGGTAGGAGCCGGCGAGGTGTGAGACCGCGTCCGCGGCCGTGTCCAGCTGCTGTTGGTCCGGTCGGCCCGGGCTCGGCGGAGGGCTTGTGGCGACGGTGGACACGGCGGCACTTGTCGGCACGGGAGCGGACGCCACGGGAGTGGGCGGCACGACCTTGGTCTGTCCAGCGCAGGCCGCGCAAGCCAACAGGGCGGTCACGGCCAGGGTGACAGCGCTCAGGTGTACCGGCGTTGGGGTACGGGGCATCGATCCAGCCTCACTTCATCGGCGACGGCTGGTGATCGTACGCGGGTGCGAACCGGTACGCGTATGATCACTGCCGCCACCGCCACCACCTCGGAACCCTCCTCACCCTCGCTCGTGGTGGCGGCCGACCAGCGAGTCGCCTGACCCCGCACCGCCGACGCCCTCGCGCCCACCGCGGTCCGCAACTGCCCGCACTGCGAACAGCCCATCACCATCGTCGCGCTGCTGGCCACCCCGGAAGCCGCCCGACCGACCATCCCGCAACCGACCAACGACGTCGTCCCCCTTCGCCGGGTCTGACCCGTCAACCGTCAAGGGGGGAGCCCGCAGCACGGGCTCGCTCCTTGACGCTGCAGGCGTCGTCAGATGAAGTCGTGCAGTCCCAGCAGGCGTTCGAGCTCGGAGACGGCTTCGCCGGCCGCATGCGTTTCCAGCACCTCCTCGGCCGGATGGACATGGGGACTCCCGCGCCAGACGACATAGCCGCCCTCCGGGGCCACCGTCACGAACGCCAGCACCGGCTCCCCGTCTCCCATCCACCAGCGCGGCCCCGTGCTGAAGCAGAGTCGGCCCATGCTGGTGAACGGATAGAACCACCCGAGCCCACCTGCCCGAGCCGCCGAGACCAGAGCAACCAAGCCCACGTGCTCATCACGACCATATGCCTGGTCGATACCTGCCGAACTGTCCAGCTCGAAGTCCCAGGCCGCTTCCAGCGATTCCTCCATCAGGCCATGCTCCCGCCGATCCGGTCAGCAGAAAGGGCCAAGCGCTCACCCCACTCCCCAGACCGTTCAAGCCTCAAAGAATTGAGGAGCTGGAGCAACACCGGCCAGATTCAGAGAGCCTCATCAACGGCACCTCTTCTTCGCGACAGCTGACGAAGAGCCCGTCCCGTCGGGGACGGGCGCGTCCCTGCCCGCACGACTCCCGGCGGCACGGTCCGGGTCGGGCCTGTACGTTCGGCGGAATGCACGACGAGCACCACTTCACTGCCCAGCCCCTGCTGCGACTGCCGATGACGGAGGCCCGTTGTTGTGGGACCGGACGGTCCGGGCATTGGCGGCCGCCGACATCGACGTCGTCCAGGCCGGGTCGTGTCCAGCGGTCGATCGCGAGGCGGTGGCAAGCCTCACTCCGGGCTACTGTGCGCAAGCGAGGCGGCGTCCACTTGACGCACCGTCAAGTGGACGCGAGTGGGGAATTTCGACCTGGGCGATGTTTCGGCGGAGCGGTTCCCGCCG
>NZ_JBHVPD010000016.1:0-80259 GCF_042887525.1 Kitasatospora sp. NPDC057936 | reverse complement strand
AGTCCTTGGCCTTCCAGGCCGCGTTGTACGGCGCGGTCACGTCCACGGGGTTGACGCTCATGCCGCCGCTTCCTCGCGCCCCGCGGCGCGGGCCCCGCCGGCGCCCCCCCCCACCGGTCCGGGCGCGGGCCCGCGTCGTGGGAGCTGCGACGTGCGTCGTCGGAGCTCCGGGTCTCAGCCGAGCTGGGTCGGCACCGGCTGGGACGTGCCGAGGGAAGCCACCCCGGCGGGGGACAGCGCCTGGTCGAAGAGCTGGACGTCACCGACCCGGCCGGCCGCGTACTCGCCGTAGCTGCCCTGATAGAGGCGGCGGCCGAGCTGGAGCGGGCCGGTGGCGTTCCAGGCGGTGCCGGCGTAGTCGGCCACGCCGGCGGCCTGGCCGTTGACGTACAGCCGCAGTTGCTGCCGGTCGGCGTCGTACACCCCGACCAGGTGGTACCAGGTGTTCACCTTCGGGCTCAGCGGGCCGTCGCCCGGACCGTAGGTGCTGGAGAACGCGCCGGAGGCGTCGTCCGCGTGGGCGTGGCCGATCGCGAAGCCGTGGGACCAGGTCGAGTAGTAGAGCTGGAGGCCGTTGGCGGTGGTGCCCGACTGGGAGACGAACGTGGAGTTGTTCTTCAGGTCGGTCAGGTTGACCCAGGCCGAGACGGTGTAGCTGCTCCCGGTGTTGAGTACGGGCCCGGCCGTGGCGGCGTACGCCGACGAGCCGCCCAGCGCGAGCGCGTTGCCCCGGGCCGGGTCGGTGGTGGTGGCCGCGCCGCCGTTCAGGGTGAGGGCGTTGGCCGGGCGGGTGCTGTCGGTGGTGTCGGCGAGCTTCCACCAGTCGACGGGCTGGTGCAGGTAGCCGATGGTCACCGGGTTGTCGAAGCGGGCGGTGCCGCCCGCGGGCGCGGCGCCCGGGTACTCGATGATCTGGCCGCTCGTGGTGGCCGCGTAGAGCGCCGGGTTGCCGGTGCCCTGGGCGTCGCCGGGGGAGCCGACGGTCGGGTAGTCGTCGCCGCCGAGGCCGAGCGGGAGCACCGCTTGGGCGCCGGGCAGTGCGTTGCCGGTGGTGGTGGCGGCCCAGTTCTGGCCGGAGGATGCGGCGCAGTCCTGGATCGCCAGGCGGGTGCCCGGGTTCTTGTTGTCGGACGGGTCGGCGAGGCAGCGGCCGGAGGCCGGGTTCTTGAGCGAGCCGGGGTTCGGGCCCGGGACCCACTGCTGGGCGTCGGTGTTGTTGCACGGCCAGAGCTGGACGGCGGTGCCGTTGGCGGTCCGGCCGCCGGTGACGTCCAGGCACTTGCCGAGGACGTGCAGCGTGTTGTCGGTGCCCCGCAGGACGGTCTGGGCGTTGGTGCCGTTACAGGTCCACACCTGGGCGGCGGTGCCGTTGGCGGTCTTCGCGTGGTCGATGTCCAGGCACAGGTTCTTGCCCGCGCCGATCGGGACGGCGGAGGTGAGCGCGGCGCCGGTCGGTGCCGCGAACGACGCGGTGGGTGTGCCGTTGGCGAAGGTCAGCGGGTAGCTGAGGACCGCGCCGGTCATGTTGTCGCGGACCCAGAGGGTGGGGACGCCGCCGACCCGGCCCGGGGCGAGCAGGGTGGTGTGGGACCAGTCGCCGGTGCCGATCCGCACGCCGGCCGCGAGGTTGCAGCCGGCCTGGAAACTGCCCGGGTAGTACCGGAGTTCGCCCTTGTCGACGGTGATCAGGTCGGGCGCGTCGGCGAGTTGGGCGAGCTTGCCGGGGGCCAGGATCTGGCTGACGTTGTTCCAGGTGCCGTCGCTGCCCTTGGCCGGGCAGCTGTCCGAGTTCTTGATCGGGATGACGTTCTGGGTCAGCGTGAAGCGGCCCGCGGTGCCGCCGGGGGTGGTGGCGTCGTTCGGGTAGAGGTAGAGCTGGTGGGTCGCCTTGTCGAAGGCGAACAGGTCGTCGGTGCTGCTGCCGGTGGCGGTGCCGCGGTGGGCGATCAGGTAGTTGTCCCAGCCGGTGCCGTCCGGGCTCTTGTCCTTGGTGGAGATCACCTGCGGGTCGGCGGCCGGGTTGCTGTCGCCGCGCACGAGCATCAGGTCGCCGTCGGTGGTCGGGGCGGCGAGGTCCGGGATGCCGTCCCCGTCGAGGTCGCCCTGGACGACCTTGGCGGCCGGGTTCCACGGCGCGAAGAAGCTGTACTGGGCGGTGGTGGCCTGGGTGTTGCCGGCCCCGTCGACGGCCCGGACGTAGAGCGTGTGGGTGCCCCACTGGGCGGCGCTGAGCACGATGGGCACGTCGGCGGTCGCCGCGCCGCCGCCGGTCGCGGTGGCCGGCACCCAGTTCGCGCCGTTGACGTCCGTGTCCAGCGCGTACTCGAAGCGCTTGATGCCGCTGCTCAGGCAGCCACCGGGGCAGCCGGCCGGGGTCGGGTCGGTGGAGGTGACCTTGACGCTCACGCCGCCGTCACCGGCGTGCCCGGTGGGCTGGGCGGTGCCGCCGAGCGGCGGGAAGACCGGGGAGTCGGTGATGGCCGGGACGGTGGGCGGGGTGAGGTCGACCTTGAAGGAACAGTTCGGCGAGACCGGGCCGGTGAGCGTGCCGTCCTCGGCCTGGACCGACCAGCCGTACTGGTGGCCGTCGCTGACGGTGAATGCGAGGTTGGTGCGGACGGTGCCGCCGGGGGAGATCCAGTCGCTGGCCGGCTGGCTCTTCGGCGTCCCGCTCGCCTGGGCGTCCCAGACCTTGAACCGGCCGCGCAGGTTGACGCCGCTCATCCGGGTGGTGAGGCGGGCGTTCAACGCGATGTCGGAGGCGCTGCCGGTGGTGCCGGAGTTGCCGATCCAGCCGGGCTGGTTCTCGCAGCCGTTGCCGTCCGGGTAGTGGGCGGCCGGCGTGGTGCCGAGCGTGTCGGGCTGGTTGGGCGCGATGTCGAAGACCGTGGTCAGGTACGGGTTGCGGTTGAACCGCATGTAGTCGTCGTTGTCGTCGGACTTGGACTCGTTGCCGTAGAGGCCGAAGGTCCAGGTGTCGGCGTGCCCGGCGAGCTTCTTGAGCTGGCCGGTGACGTCGAAGGTGACGTCCTTGTTGCCGCAGCTGCCACCGCCGTTGGCGCCGGTCGGGTTCTGCGTGCCGAGCCAGCCGTCGCCGGTCACCGAGGGCTGGTTGTCCCAGCTGGTGGTGTCGGAGATCCGGCCGACGGTGGCGAGGCGCACCTGGTGCGTCTTGTCGCAGTCCCAGGAGGCGGCGTAGGTCTCGGTGAGGTGCAGCACCGACTTGGAGATCACCATGTCGCTGCTGAGGTTGCCGAGGCCGATCTCGTAGAACGCGCGCTGGAGGCCGTTGCAGTCCTTCCAGTGCTGGTAGCCGACGCCCTGGCCGTTGTCCTGGGCCTTGTCGTAGTACGTGTAACCCGAGCAGCCCTCCTGGACGATGGTGTAGTGGTTGGTGGTGCTGGTCACCGGGCTGACCGCGGGGTCGATGTAGAGCGGCCAGACGGTGTTCGGGCCGGACAGCAGGCCTGCGTCCGGGGTGAGCACCAGAGCGTCGGCCGCGGCCTGGGCGCGGACCGGTCGGACCTGGGCGTCGCCGCCCGGCTGGTGCTCGGCGGGGCTCTGGGGCGCGCCGGCCTGGGCCGGGGAGCCGGCGGCACGGCCGGCCGAGTCCCACATCACCGGGGTCGGGGCGGTGAACGCGGCCGTGCCGTCGCCGCCGTGGGCGGTCAGGGAGCCGTCCGGGCCGGCGGCGAGGGAGAGGCCGTCGGTGGTGTGCGTGGCCAACCGGAGTGACTTGAGCGCCGGGTTGGCGGCCGCGGCGGCGTCGTGGACCACCAGGACCTCGCGCAGGCCGCCCTGGTCGGTGGCGGTGACGTCGAGGTCCACGCCGGGCAGGACGCCGCTGTAGCGGGCGCTGTCGCCGCTGACTTCGGGCGCCGGGAGGTCGGTCGGGAAGCTCAGGGCGAGGTGGCGGCCCTTCGGGTCGGTGAGGGTGGCCAGCGGGCCGCTGCCGCCGCCGGAGAGGGAGAGCCCGGCGGGGGTGGCCTTCGGAGAGAGGGTGCCGTCGCCGTTGCGGGCCAGGCTCGCGTCGAGCGCCGTCCACCGGCCGTCCCGCTTGACCCGCACCGGCTGGAGGTGGGTGGTGAGGGTGAAGGTGCCGTCGGCGTTCGCCGTCGTGTCGGCGGTCTCGGTGGTCAGTTCGTCCACCGGGACGGGGCGGCCGGACTCGCGGGCCGACGCCGACGCGGCTGCGAGCGGCGTCGCCGCGGTCGGCACCGGGGCTGCGGCGGCGGCCGGCTGACCGTCCGCCAGGGCCGGGCTGGCACCGCCGAGAAACAAGCCGGCGAGTGTGGCCGGAATCACCACGGCACGCGTCAGTGTTCGTGCCGGATGGTTCCGGGCGCGGGTGATTTCCCCCATGAGGTCGCCCTTTCAGGACTGCTGGTGACGGCAGCGGGTGTGCCGTGATGTTGTTCACAGCCCGAGGCCCCGCCGGGCCCGTCGAATGTCGGATTTACGCCGCATTTATGCGTGTTCATCCAGCAGAAACCGCCCAGGGGTGAGCGCCGGGAGAACCCTCTGCGATCCGGGTCCCGGGGCGGTCTTTGTCGGTGAAACATTCATGGCCATACGGTGCCGAACGATCATACGTATCGTCAGATGTTCGCACTCGGCGGGCATCTGAAAGGCAATGTTTGACAGGGGGATAGTTCGGCATGCGATCAAAGCTGCGCCGGATTCACGGACCCCGCGCGCGTGCACTGGCACGACGCGGGACGGTCGCCGTCGCGACAGCGGTGACCCTTTCGCTGCTGACACCGATGGCGGTGGCCGAGTCGGTCGTCGGCGGCTACCACTACACCGACAAGCAGTGGGCGGCCGACCCGCTGCCCGAGCTCGCCAAGGTCCAGGGCCACCCGGTGGGCGCCACCGGGGCCAAGCCCGTCCCGGTGCTGACCGCGGGGACACGGGAACTGACGGCGCACAAGGCGGTCGCGCCCGTGTGGCCGACCGCTTCGACCGTCACGGTCGACCTCGGCGCGACGGCCGGGGGAGCCGGGCGGACGAGCGCCGCACCCGCCGCCGTACGGGCGTCGGACGTCAAGACTGACGCAAGTGCCGGCGCCAAGTCCCCGCTGACGATGACCGCCGCCGAGCTGTCGGCCGTCGGCACCCGGGCCCGTGCCCTCGTGAGCCCGCTGGCGCCGCTCGCCCCGGCCTCCTCGGTGCAGGTGCGCACCGCCGACCACGAGCAGGCCAAGGGCGCCGGCGTGGACGGCCTGCTGGTCGGCCTGGAACGGGCCGACCAGGGCGCCGGCAACGGCGCGGTCAACGTCGCGCTGGACTACGGCGCCGTCGAGCAGGCGTACGGCGGCGGTTGGGCGTCCCGGCTGCACCTCGTGGCCCTGCCCGGCTGCGCGCTGACCACGCCGGAACTGCCCGCGTGCCGGGTGCAGAAGCCGATCGAGTCGGTCAACGACCCGGCGGCGAAGAAGCTCACCGCGGCCGTGGCGCTGCCCTCGGCGGCCGCGGCACCCAAGTCGGCGAGCCTGTTCGCCTCGCGCTCCGCGCTCGCCGCGCAGGCCGCGCCCGGTGTGGCGGTCGCCGCGGTGGCGGGCAGCGGCGGATCGCAGGGCGACTACGGCGCGACCTCGCTGTCCGCCTCGGGCGCCTGGTCGACGTCGTCCTCCGGCGCGTTCACCTACCGCTACCCGATCACCCTGCCGCCCGCGCTCGGCGGGGTCTCGCCGCTGGTCGCGCTCTCCTACGACTCGCAGTCGGTGGACGGCGAGACCTCGGCCCGCAACTCGCAGTCCTCGTGGATCGGTGACGGCTGGGGTTACAGCCCCGGCTTCATCGAGCGCTCGTACAAGTCCTGCCGCAACGACGGGATCGACGACTCCGGCGACGAGTGCTGGGCGGGCTGGAACGCGACCATCTCGCTCGGCTCGCACAACGGCAAGCTGATCCGCGCCGCGGACGGCAGCTACCGCCTGCCGAACGACGACGGGACAAAGATCGAGCGCCTCACCGGCGCCGCGAACGGCCTGTGGGACGGCGAGTACTTCAAGGTCACCACGACCGACGGCGCCTCCTACTACCTGGGCCTCAACCACGCCCCCGGCACCACCTCCGACGGTGCCACCAACAGCGCGTGGGGCGTGCCGGTCTACCACCCGAAGTCGGGCGACCCCTGCTACGACTCCGGCAAGGGCAACGCCTCGCAGTGCGACAAGCCGGTCGGCTACCGCTTCAACCTCGACTTCGTCGTCGACTCGCGCGGCAACACCCAGCGCTACGAGTGGGCCACCGAGTCGAACTACTACAACATGGGCTACGGCCAGGTCGCCAAGAACGGCGACGGCGGCACGATGACCCAGTACACCCGCGGCGGCTACCTGACCCAGGTCTCCTACGGCTACCAGCTGGCCGATGCCCAGGCCGGCCGCGAGCCCTCGGCGAAGGTCGTCTTCAACGCGGCGCAGCGCTGCACCGTCTCGGACACCGACTGCCAGGCCGCGAAGCTGTCCAAGGACACCGCCACCAACTGGCCGGACACCCCGTACGACCTCACCTGCAAGGCCGACGACAAGACCAAGGTCGACGGCGACAACACCGACGGCGTCTGCCTGCAAGGCGGTCCGAGCTTCTGGTCCACCTACCGGCTGAAGTCGATCGACACCAAGGTGAGGGTCGGCACCGCCTGGCAGGACGTCGACTCGTACGACCTGAAGCAGGTGTTCTCCGACGCCGGCGGCACGATGGACCCCGTCACCGGCAAGACCCAGGACCCGAAGACCACCGGCGCCCTGCAGTCCGTGATGTGGCTCTCGCAGATCGTCCACACCGGCAAGGACACCTCGGCGGGCGGCACCGGCGCCATCGCGATGGACCCGGTGAGCTTCGTCGGCGTCGAACTGGACAACCGGGTGGACGGGCTGAGCCCGGCGGCGCCGCCGCTGTTCCACCCGCGCATCTCCAGCGTCCAGACCGAGACCGGCGAGTCGATCGCCGTCTCCTACCGCGCACCCGAGTGCTCGCGCGACAACAACCACATGCCGTCCTCGGCCGACAGCAACACCATGGGCTGCTACCCGGTGTTCTGGAACACGCCCGGCGGCAAGGACCCGATCGCCGACTGGTTCAACAAGACCATGGTCGCGCAGGTCGCCGAGAGCGACCGGACCAAGGCGGGCTCCCCGGCCAAGATCACCAACTACGCCTACAGCGGCGGCGCGGCCTGGCACCGGGACGACTCCGACCTCACCGACGACAAGCACCGCACCTGGAACGACTTCCGCGGCTACCGGACCGTCACCACGACCACCGGCGCAGCCCCCGACCCCATCACTCAGACCACCGTCTCCTACCTCCAGGGCATGGACGGCGACTACAAGGCGGACGGCACCCAGCGCAGCGTCAGGCTCGCCAACTCGCTCGGCGAACTGACCACCGACAGCGCGTGGTTCGCCGGAACCGCCCAGGAGGCCGACAGCTACACCCAGGCCGGCGGCACCGTGAACCGCAAGGTGCTCACCGACGCCCCCGGCACCACCGTCACCGCGACCGCGACCCGGACCGCCTGGACCTCGCAGGACCCGGCCCCGGCGAAGCTGTCCACCCTGCCGGACCAGACGGCCCGCAGGGTGCAGTCCACCTCGTCGCGCACGCTGGGACTGCTCTCCGACGGCACCTGGCGCACCGCGCAGACCCGGCAGACCAACGACGCCCTCGGCCGCCTCTCCCAGGTGGACGAGAAGCCCGACGTCTCCGACCCCGCCCAGGAGAGCTGCGCCACCACCAAGTACGCGGACGCACCGGCCGCGAGCCCGCTGCTGCTGACCGTCCCGGACGAGACCATCACCGTCGCGGGCCCCTGCGGCACCGCCGAGGGCGCCTCCACGACGCTCTCGCACAAGCGGATGTTCTACGACGGCGACGGCAGCGTCACCAACCCCGGCACCCTCGGCACCGTCGGCCAGAACGGCACCACCCTCGGCCTGGTCACCGCCACCCAGGCGGTTGCCTCCTACGACGCCCAGGGCAAGCCGGTCTTCCAGACGATCGGCGCGGTGAGCTACGACAAGTACGGCCGCGTGATCCGCAGCCGGGACGGCGCGGGCGCGGCCACCACGACCACCTACAGCCCGGACAGCGGCACGCTGCCCACCTCCATGTCGACCACCAACCCGCTCGGCTGGACCTCCAGCAGCACCGTCGCGCCCACCCGGGCGGCGGTCACCCACGCCGTCGACTCCAACGGCCGCGTCACGGACGTCGTGTTCGACGCGCTGGGCCGCCGCACGAGGGTCTGGTTCCCGGGCCGGAACAAGGCCGCGCAGAGCCCCGACAAGATCTACACGTACGCCGTCCACGGCGCCGGCGACAACCCGGACCCGAACAGCGTGACCACGCAGTCGCTCCGCGAGGACGGCTCGTACGGCTTCAACGCGAGCATCTACGACGGCCTGCTGCAGCTCCGTCAGGAACAGGCGACCACGGCAGACAACTCGGCGGGCCGCGTGGTCAAGTCGACGTTCTACGACTCGCACGGCTGGACCGTCGGCGCCATCGCCCCGTACTCGGACCCGGCGAACGCCCCCGGCACCACGATGTGGGCGGAGACCAACAAGACGGGCCCGTCGGTGACCCGCACCGGGTACGACGGCCAGGGGCGCGCCGTCAGTTCGGAGTTGGACTCCTTCGCCACCACGGTCTGGCGCTCCTCCACCGCCTACCGGGGCGTCGACCGGGTCGACACCACCCCGCCGGGCGGCGGCAAGGCCACCACCACCTACACCGACGGCGAGGGCCGCACCACCGCGACCGTCTCGCGCGACACCACGGGCGACAAGACGCTGGCGCCCAACTCGACGATCTACTCCGGTAGTTCGGAGGTCTCCGGCAGCGTCCGGCTGGCCGCGCAGGCGGACGGCAACCTCGTCCTCACCGCGCTGACCGACGGCCGCACGCTCTGGTCCGCCGGTACCTCGGGACACCCCGGCGCCTACGCGACCGTGCAGGCCGACGGCAACTTCGTGGTCAAGGACCCCAAGGGCACTCAGCTCTGGTCCAGCAACACCGCGGGCCACGCCGGTGCGATCGTGAAGGTCCAGGGCGACGGCAACCTCGCGGTCTACGACAGCGGGAACACCCTGCTCTGGTCCAGCGGCACGGCGAACGCGGCGACCACCGCGGACATCACAACCCGCTACACCTACACCGCAGCCGGCCAGCCGGCCACGATCAAGGACACCGTCGGCAACACCTGGTCCTACACCTACGACCTCCAGGGCCGCAAGCTCACCCAGACCGACCCGGACAGCGGCACCAGCAGCACCAGCTACGACGCTATGGGCCGAGTCGCCTCGACCACGGACGCCCGCGGCCAGAGGCTCTCCTACACCTACGACCAGCTGGGCCGGAAGACCGGCGAATACGCGGGCGGCGACACGAGCGACCCGTCGAAGCTGCTCGCCGACTGGAACTACGACACCCTCGGCAAGGGGCTGTTCTCGTCCTCGGACCGCTACGTCGGCGGCAAGAACGGCAGCGCGTACACCAAGCGCATCGACAGTTACAACGCGCTTGGCCAGCCCACCGCCACCTCGGTGGTGATCCCGGCGAGCGAGGGCAAACTGGCCGGTACCTATCGGGCCTCCGCCGCCTACACCGCCAACGTCGGCATGCTGGCCTCCACCACCTACGGCACCGAGGGCGGCCTGCCCGGCGAGACGATCGGGTACGGCTACAACCTCCAGGGCGGGCTGTACAGCATCGGCTCGCCCAGCACGCCCTACGTCGCCACCACCAACTACAGCCCCCTCGGGCAGGTGTGGCAGACCACCATCGGCACGCCCACCAAGCAGCTGCGCACCGCGCAGACCTACGACCAGGCCACCGGCCGACTGGCCACCAGCAGGGTCACCCTGCAGAACAACACCGCCAACCCGATCAGCAACCTCACCCTCGGCTACGACGAGACCGGCAACCTGACCACCGTCTCCGACGTCCAGTCGAGCGGCGGCACCGACCGGCTCACCGACACCCAGTGCCTCAGCTACGACGCACAGGACCGGCTGGTCACCGCCTGGACGGACACCAAGGGCATCACCGGCGCCACCGCCGGCCAGCTCGCCCGGTGCAACACCGCCAAGCCGAGCCCGGCCACCATCGGCGGGCCCAACCCCTACTGGCAGGACTGGCAGTTCAACCAGCTCGGTGACCGCACCCAGCAGGTCAGCCACGACGTCACCGGCAACGCGGCGAAGGACGCCACCCAGACCCTCACCTACCCGGGTGCCGGCGCGGCGACCGCCAACCAGCCCAACGCGGCCGCCACCGTCACCATCAGCAACCCGACCACCGGCACCACCACCCTGAGCCCCGCCTACGACAAGGCCGGGAACACCACCGGCCGGGTCACCACGGGCGCCAGGACGAGCAACCAGAGCTTCACGTACGACGCCGAGGGCCGCACCCAGAGCGCCACCACCGACGGGAAGCAGAGCGGCTACCTCTACGACGCCGACGGCGCGTTGCTGCTCCAGCGCGGAGCCGGAGCCAACACGCTCTACCTGTTCGGCGGCGTCGAGCAGCTCAACCTCGACACGGTGGCCAACACCGTCAGCGGCCTGCGTTACTACCGGGCGCCGGACGGCACGACGATCGTGCGCTCCAGCAAGGGAGGCATCAGCTACCAGCCGGCCGGCCGTCAGGGAACGGCCCAGCTCCAGATCGAGGGCGCGACCCTGGGAATCACCCGGCGGTCCTACGACCCCTACGGCAACCTCCGTGGCACCAACCCGGCCAACTGGGCGGACAACCACGGCTTCCTCGGCCAGCCGGTCGACACCACCACCGGCCTCAGCCTGCTGGGAGCCCGCCACTACGACCCGGTCACCGGCCGCTTCCTGAGCGTCGACCCGGTCTTCGAGGCTGGCGACTGCAACCAGATGGGCGGCTACGCCTACGCCGCGGACAACCCGACGACGGGCAGTGACCCCAGGGGTATGTGGTGGGGCGAGGACCTGTTCGATGACGCGGTGGACGCCGGAGAGGACTTCCTCGCCGGCGCGGCCGACTCGATCGTCGGTGACCCGTACGAGTGGGTCGTCGACGGTACCGCCGACGTCTGGAACAGCTGCGCCGACCTCTACAACGACTACATCTACCAGGAGAACGCCTGGTACATGCCCGAGGCCGGGCACATGGACTACGTCGACGACACCCCGGTCGCGGACCTGTTCGGCATCGACACCGACTCCGACGCCTACATCGCGGGTCAGGTGACCGGCACGGTCGCCTCGATCGCGATCGACGGCTACGGCCTAGTCAAGGCCGCCGAGGAGGGCTACAAAGCCTACAAGGCCGCGGACGAGATCGACGAGGGAGTCAGCTGGCTCAAGCGGCTCATGAGCGACGACGAGCCGGTCGCCTCGGATCCCGACCCCGCGCCCACCACCCCCAAGAGCGACGAACCGTCCAGCCCGAGCAGCGGCAGCAGCAAGGAGCCCAACACCGAGCCTGGCGGCGGCGGCAAGTCCGCCGACGAGGCCGCAGGCGGGGACGCCCCGTCCGCGTCGGACGGCCCCGCCGAGGTGCCGAGCGCCCGCGGCGACGGCGGCCCCCGGGCACCGGTCGTCGAGGTCGAGGCGGCGGGTGCCGAGTGGTCGGCGGACGAGCGGTTGGCGCAGGCGACGGAGCGGCTGCCCTCGTTCGCGGTGTCCAACCGCTCCGCGAAGACGGCCTCCCGGACCTACGCGGCAGCGCTCAACACTGAGACCGGTGACGTCGCGTTCGCCTCGTCCGGTGGCCTGGCGCCGGGCAAGGCGTACTGCGCGGAGGGCAACGCCCTGAGGGCGCTGGGCGGAGATCCCTCCAAGGTCATCTTCACCCCGGCCTTCCAGGTCCAGCGGGTCGAGGGAGTGCTGAAGGCCATGCCGAAGCCGGTGTGCGTCCGGTGCCAGGCCGACTACCTCCCGTCCAATTTCGTCCCCGGTATCGTGGGCGAACCCGGTGGTCCTTGGGGCCTGTAGCACATGACGGCCGATAGGGCCTGTGGAAAGGTGAGGTACGTGGAACTCGTCGACATCGAGATCGGACGGCACGACTGGGATGCCCTGCACTGCGGGTGCGGCGCCCCGGCCGGTCACCTCGCGGGTGCGCTCGCGCGCTTGGCCCGGGCCCGCTCGGACGAGGAGGCCCGTCTCGACGGAATCGACGGCCATGCGTGGATCCCGTCGGTCGTCATGGAGCCGTCCGTACCGGTCGTCTCCGTGGCCCTCGCGGCCATCACCGACGACGTGTCGCCAGCGGCCCGGCGGGCCTTCCTGGAGATCGTCCTCAACCTGGTCGGGGACGAGGGACAGTGGGAGGGTGCGACCGCGCAGGGCAGGAGCCTTCCCGAAGAGTGCCGGCAGGCGGCCCGGGCCGGCCTGTGGACGCTCTACGCGGAAGTCCTGTCCGGCCGTTCACTCGACTCGGCGGCTTACGCCTTCGAGATCCTCGACCTGATCGAGGAGGACGAGGAACGCCTGCACCGCATGCAGGAAGCCGCAGGCGACCGGCTCCCGTCGGACGTCCGCCTCTGAGCCCATCCGGCTCCTGATACACCGCAGCCCCGGTACGGAACCGCAGCGCCGGGGCTGCGGTGTATCAGGAGTGGTCCCCGTGGTCAGTTGTCGGCGTTCGCAATGGAAGTGCACAGCCCGGTACGGACGAATGTGGAGGGTCAGCCGGTGATGGAGAAGAAGATGCTGTCGGGGGTGTACCAGCCGTTCTTCTTGCACTCCTCCCAGTCCTCGTGCTCGACTTCGAGCACCTCGATCAGCCGGCGCACGTCGTAGTCGAAGTCGGGTTCCATCTGCTCCAGCACGGCGCGGTAGGCGTCGGCGATGGGCTTGGCCTTGGCCAGGGGGAGCACGCCGATATGAGGGCCGTCGACCGGGGTGGGCAGGTGGAACGGGACGTCGTCCCAGCCGAAGAAGAGGTGCTTGTACATGAGCAGGTCGGCGCCCACGCCCAGACGGCGAAGCTCGTCGTCGAGCGCGCTGAAGAACGTGGCGGGCCGGGAGTAGACACCGAGATCACTAGAGTCCGAGCCGTGCAAACTGATGATCGCCTGAAGAGCCGTGGCGTAGGCCGCCGGGGCGTAGGCGGCGCCGCAGTGGGCGTGGCCAGCCAGGAGATGGTCGAGCGCCTCGGGAATCGTCAGACCCCAATCCAGACCCCCCTCGTCCAGGCTGTCCTGAGCCCGCTGCGCCCTCTTCCGGATGAGGCCGAGGACGCGCTGCTGGACGGCGGTGAGGTCTCCGGCGGGTAGGAAGGCCAGGACCTCGGCCTTGTCGATGGTGCTGTACGAGATGATCCGACTCATGATCGACATGCTGCCAGCCGCCACCGACAGGCCGCCGGGCGCCCCCTTCGTCCGCCGCGGCACGGCGGCGGGTGACCGTGCGGACGAGGTGTGCTGCGGGCTGAGCCGCCGTTCTTCGGGGCCGATTACGGGAGACGCCGCCCGCTCGACACGCGGCGTGCGTCGCCGGGCGCGAGCCGACTGGGCACCTCGGGCCCCAGTCGGCGACGTAGAGGATGCCTCCACCGTTTGAAGCGATCACCATCCCGTGGGGGTCATCAGCTTCTGAAACGAAGACGGGCCCTTCCTCCGCGAACCTGTCCAGGACATCGCGCGCCGAGGGGATGAAGTAGCCGTTGCCCACGTCTGGCAACACCACTTCACCGATCGAGTCGTAGAACGTCCGCAGACCCCGAATCCCAGGAGCTCCCGACCGTAGTCACGGGCAGCCCGAGGTCTTCATCGTCGGCGGCCCGGACTTCATTCGTGCCCGGCTCATAGCCGAAGGTCTCCTCGAACGTCGAGATCATGGAGCTCACCGCATCCGTGATCTCGTCATGCCAATGTGACAGCCATGCAGCCGAGTACGAGAGCTGGTCCATGACCCGGATCATGCCACTGTCACCCTCAGCACAAGCCCCCCGCCCCTGAAGGGACCGTTGACGCACAGTGACAAGAGCTGGGCTTGATTCGCTTTGACGGACACCCCTGATCAGGGGCTTCGGCCCTGGGTAAGGATGATGTCCATCATGGAGAGCATGGGGGAGAAGAAGCCTCGCCCTCGTCGCTCGTTCACGCCCGAGTTCAAGGCCGAGATCGTCGAGCTGTGCCGACGCGGTGACCGCTCGGTCGGTCAGGTCGCCAAGGACTTCGGCCTGACCGAGACCGCGGTGCGGGACTGGGTCAAACAGGCCGAGGTCGACGCCGGGGAGCGTGGCGGCCTGACCAGCGACGAGCGTGAGGAACTGGCCCGGCTGCGGCGAGAGAACCGGCGGTTGCGCGAGGACGTGGACATCCTCCGCCGGGCGACGGCTTTCTTCGCGAAGGAGACCCGGTGACGGTGCACCCGTTCATCGAGGCGGAGAAGCAGGCAGGCCACACCGTCAAGCGAGCGTGTGAACTGCTCAAGGTCTCCCGAGCCGCCTTCTACGCCCGCCGCACCGCCGTGCCCGGCCCTCGCGCGGTCCGCGACGCGGAGCTGACCGAGAAGATCACCGAGGTCCACGAAGCCTCTCGCTCGCCGTCCGGAGCATCGGGTGGGTGCGGGCGGGCCGGAGCGCGGTCGCGCACGAAGTGGCCCAGCACCTGGGCGGCGTGGGTGGCCTGCTCGGGGGCGTCCTGGACGATCTGCTCCAGCGCGAGCACTCCGCCGATCCGCACGTACCGCTGGTCGGACCCGAGGCGCTCCAGGGCCACGCCGGCCCCAACCGCGGCCGCACATGCCACCAGGGCGGTGCGCAGGCCGGTGATCAGCGCGGCCGAGCCGCCGGCTTGACCCACCGTGCCGGTGTCGATGTACGCCTTATCGAGCAGGTACGGCCCTCGCCACACCAGCCAGCGCAGACCGACCACCAGGGCCAGGGTGCCGCCCAGGGCGAGCAACCAGGAACCAATCCGGCCCAGGCGCCGCATCCGGCGTGCCCGGGCCCGTCGCCAATCGAGTGCAGTCGTCACACTTCCTGCCTAGGGGAAGCGGCCGCCAGATCGTGGCGCCACTCCGGACCGCGGGGAGCGGTACACCACGGACGGAGGCGCCCACAGTGGAGGACCGCTTCGAGAGGCGGCTTCAGGCCGCACACTCTGGGCTGTCGGCCCGCGCGGGGGTGGCCTGCGATAACAGACGTGATGTCAGGACTTCCGCGATGCCCGGCGACAGCCGTGTCGAATGTCGACACGGCTGCCTCGGCTCGCGGCAGGACCCGCTCCATGTCCGGACACCTCGCTACGGGTTTCCGCGGCCGGAGCCGGCCATCGGATGTGGGGGGGCCGACGAGGGGCGGGGAGCCCTCTCAAGGCGGGGCGTCCGCTCCGGAGGTTCGACATATTTGGTCGCCCCGCGGTTCCCCACGTACGTGCGCACCGTCTCCAGCTTGGGCCAGCGGTTCAACCGCCCTGCCCTCTGCACGGGAACGAAGTGGATGTTGGCGAGCTCGGATTCGGGCACTACAGAGTACGCGGGGCCACCGAAGACGCGATCCCAGGCCTGCCGCCAGACCAACAGGTCGGGGAGCTTCCCTGGCCGGCACCCGGTCAGGAACGCGTGGACCTGCTCCCACGTGGGATCGAGCCCAGTGGAGAGCATGCGGTGAGCGGTGCTCTTGGTGATGTGCAGGCCGCTGAGCTCGGCGTTGGCGGAGATGGCGCGCACGGAGGGGCTGCCGACCTCGCGGTGGTAGGAGCGCAGCCCGTTCTGGAAGTCGAGCCGGCTGCGCATGTAGTTGGGGTGGGGGGCGACGGCGGGGTGGGCCTGACGGGCGATGCGCGCGCCTGCCTTGGGGTCGTCGTAACGGGAGGCCGTCGCGTGCAGGAGCCGGAGGCGCCGTGCGGCCGACAGGAGCCGACGGGCGTGCTGAAGCTGGTCCGGGGAGGCGCCGCAGGCCAGCGCGTACTCCTGGACCGTCTCGATCCTGGGGATGCAGTTGCCGCCCTGGTCGGCGCGGGAGAGCGTGGGCGCGGAGCAGTAGCGCTTGCCGCCGATCCGGTCCGCCATCTCTTTGTAGGTGAGGTTGGTGCCGTCGGGTCGCCGACGAAGCCGGCGGAGGAACCTCGCGAGTTCCTCCGCCGGCCCGCTCTGGACCCCGGCCTTGTTACGGCCGGACATGGTTAGCGGCTCAGCTGCCAACGCAGGCGGGTGCGGCTGCGCAGGGCACGCTTGGTGACGAATCCGGCCGCAGCCCCGATGACGCCGGTCGCCGCCGCGGAGACGATCGGGTTAGCCAGCACGGACGGCTCGCCGACCCCGAGGACTCCGACCAGCAGGACGATGACGACGATGCCGGCGACGCCCACCGGCAGGCTGTTGCGCCGCCAGGGGCGCACGGGAGTCATGGACATGACTCTCCAATCTGTTGACGTGTCGATTACTCGGTACGAGCCCAGCGGCTTGCCGACCGCGTCTGAAGGGCAGTCACGATCCTGCCAAACGGCGTAACGCAATTGCAAGAAGAATCCTGATCAGCCCCTCCAGTTAAATCAATACGTCCCAAGGGAAATGGCCATTTAACCATTCTTAACCTACTCTACGGCTGAGAGTTTTCGCAGGTCAGGGCTCATATGTAGTCTTGCCATTGATTCAATCCGAGCGCCTGTGTCCCATGTTCCGTTGCTACTGCCGCTATTGGATAGGCAAGGTGTTACCCGACTTGCTCTCCCTGGCTTGTCGATTGCTCGGTACAAGGGAACGACCACAAGCTGTTGCCGCAGCCGGTCCCGCGTCGGAGCGCCGACGCCAGGAGTCGAGAGGCTCCTCGCAGATGAGTCGGGGATGTCGGGTGCAACCCGGTATCCCCGTCTTGCTTCCCGCCGGTCTGAAATGACCCCGCCGCAGTGGCACTATGACGCGGCGACTTCCCCCGCCCGGCGGCGGCTCTGACCTGAGGCATCGAGGTGTCGGAGTCTGGTCGAGCACGTACCAACGTTGGTACGTGCCGGCGTCCACGCCGAACTGCCTTGGTTGAACAGGACCAGCCGTCCAGAGCGCCGGAGACGCAGCATGGCGGCGGAGCACGCTGCCCTCCTGCTCTCACCCCGGCAGGGCGGCGGCGGACTGGGACCGGTTCACCGACTTATCTGGCTAGCTAGAAACGCGAATGGGAGGCGGCCCGGCACCCAACGGGGTGCCGAGCCGCCGTGGGCTGTTGGGTCAGACCCCCGGCCTGCACCCCGCCGGGCGTGGCCTCGCCGGCGCCCGGCGGGCCCACCCGCCTCGCAGGAACGTCACGGTGGCTCTTCGGCTGCATCGCCTGCTATCGCAGGTGCCTGGTCAGCTGCGGCAACCTCCGCACGGGGTGGGCCGAAGACCCGCTCGGCCAGGCGAAGGTGGTTGGCGAACCTCTGCTCCGGCTCGCCGGCCTGCTCGGCGGCGGCGCTGGCCTGGCGCAGGAGCTGCTGCTCCGCCCGGTCCTTCCTCCAGGCCCTGACCTCCTGGCTCAGGAACGGCAGCTGCGGCAAGAGCTTGCTCGAGATGATCCAGGCGGTGAGTGGCACCGCGCCGCCCTTCGCCAGTTCGACGAAAGCCTCGATGTCGCCAAGTCCTACGGCGCTGGCGAGCTGGATCGTCACGGTCGGGTTCCTTGTCGGTCGGGCCTGCAGAGGCGGGTGGGGGTGGGGAGCGCCGGTGGTCGCGCTGCTGGACATGTCGGATCACGCCTGCGGCCGGCCGGCGGCACCCGGACTCGACGGCCTGGCCGAACGCCTGCCGCGGTATGCGGCCTGCCTGCACGCGTTGCTGCAGTACTGGCGAGGCCGCCCGCCCATGGCGCGCGCGTACGGGTCCGCCCCGCGGTCCGGGAGGTTCGGCCGGCGGCATTGGCGACACGTCCAGGCCCCGATCTCGCCGAACCCGAGCTCATTGAGGAAGGCCGGTAGATCGGCCGAGCGCGGCACCGCGCCGTCCTGCAGCTCCTGGAGCAGGCCGACTCCCGCTCCGGCGGGGTGCCTCATGATTGAGAGGGAGGAGTAGGCAAGGTGCGCAACCCGCTTCCGGGGGATGCCGAAGTACTCGGTCACCTGGCCCGTGGAGAGCCCGTACACGTGGATCGCGAACATGACGATCAGGGTTTCCCGAGGAAGACGGTCCAGAGCGCTGGTCACGCTGCCGGTACGGGCTCGCTCGGCCGTGGGGTCGAGGTGCTGGCGGTGGCGCTTCAACGGGATCCCTTTCCGGATGCAAGAAACCCCCGGCCGGGTGGCCGGGGGCGGGGGAAACAAAAAGCCCTCAACCTCCGCAGCTGGAGGTCAAGGGCTTCACAGAAGTGCAGATGGGCATAGGTATGCCCGATCGACTCCATGGTCGCGTTTTTCTGGCTGTCCGTCAAATGTCCTGGTCACGGCATCGTCAGGCCCTGGGGCGGTTCCTGCAGACGGACAAGATGGTCACTCTTTTGCCCAGGTTTATGCCGGTGCATCGCTATCACCAAGTGTGCGAATAGTTTCGTAACTCGCCGAGGATCTCAGCTTGGAAGGCCTCGGGGCGTCCTACCGGCCGCGCCCGACCCCGTTGCCGCACTCGCGCCGCTGTTGGACGGCGGCGCCATCCTGCGCCCGGGCCGCGAACGGGCCGTGGAGTTCGCACAGGCGAAGGGCGTTCCGGTGCCGGAGTTCGACAAGGTCGTCGCCCTGCATGAGGAGTATGCCGGCCTGGCCATCATCGCGCTGGACGGCAGGGATCCCAAGGCGCCGGAGAACGCCGCCAGCGCCTGACCCGCCCATGTTCACGCGGCCCACGGCCTGCCGGGCTCCTGCCGGAGAATGCCTGCCGCCCTCCTACACTCATGCGCCCTTGACGCCCGGTCACGAGCGGGTGGAGCGTCGTGCAAAACTGCGCAACCGACTTGGTACGGGAGGGCATCATGACACTACGGTCCGCCGGGGTGGACCCCAACACCGGCAAGGACGAGAGCCCGATGGTGTGGGTGGACGACGAGAAGAAGGAACTGGTCGTCCAGGGTCTCAAGCCCGGCGAGGAGCTCCTGACGGAGATCGGGACGACCGAGTGGGTGCCCGGCCACTCCGTCGGTACCCCCGACCACGAGAACGTGACCCGCATCCCGCTGCGCATGGCGCAGGTCATCAGGAAGGCGCTGGACGATGCCGAACGTGACGGCCTTCTCTGACCTGCTGGCCGGCGTGGTGCAGGGTGCGGCTTCACCGCCGCTCACCAAGAAGCCGATCAGATGCCTCATTGCACTCCCCCCTCCCCGCGGCCGCCGGATCTGCGACCGGTGTCGGCTCCGACAGTCCCGCGGCGCAGCGTACCGCCGCCCCGCCCCTGACGTGTGGAGTGCTGTCGTGTGCTGTGAGGGCGCGGTAGCGGCTCGGTCAGGACCCGTCGCGCGCCTGTGTGTCGGCACGTGGCAGCATCTCGCCATGACCGCTCGCTCCAGACGTTTCACCGCCGGCCGCACCGTCTTTCTCGGGTATGCCGTGTTGCTCATCGTGCTCGGGGTCTGGACGACGGTGCAGCCCTGGGCCGATCCTTTGTCCGGCTCCGGCGAGTTGCCTGCGGTCGGCTTTGCGGTGGCGTCTGCACCGGCGGCGCTTCCGCTGGTCGTGACCGGTGTTGGCGGGACGCTGAGCGACCCGGCCTTCAATGCCCTGGTCGTCCTCGTCGCACTCGCCGAGGTTGCCGTCCTGCGCTGGATGCTACGGCGCCGCGCGCCGAAGGGGCAGGCGGCCGACTGAGCGTCTGGCTCGGCGTGGTGTGGGCGGCACGCCCGCGGCACCCGCTGGCCTGCCGGTGCCCGGTTGCGCCGCGCGGTGGCGTTGAGCTTGCTCCGCTTTGAGCGTCTGCGCTTCTTGGCCATGCACCACGGTGACCGGACCGCCGAGCAGGAAGTCCAGGCCCAGGCCTTCGCGGCCAGCCTGCGGCCGCACTGCACACCGGGGGCCAAGCAGCACCGGATCGTCGTGCTGGAGGAGTACCTCGCCCCCGGCCGCTGACGGACCGGGCACGGCCCCGGCCTGGGCTGGCGGGGCCGTGCCCGGGTGCGTGATCCCGGGACCGCGCAGTCCCGGCCGAGCAGGACAACGCAGGAGGTCCCGCCGGACGGCACCCGCAGTCCTCCCCGTGTCGGTTCACGGCAGCGGCGTCGCCGACGCCGCCCCGACAGCGCCTCCGCGGTCCCGCAGGGCCGCCGGGACCGCTTACCGCAGCCGGCGCCCCGGCTGCACCCGATGGCATGTCAGTTCCGTGCGCGATACTCGCCACCATGCCGGAAGCCGGACTCGACGCCGCCGCCCGGTCCCTGCGGGCCTGGTTGAACACCGAGCAGTTCACCGACCTGCCCAGGCACGAAGCCACCAGGTTCTTCACCGACTCGGTGGTGAAGTGGGGCGACGGCCTGGGATACCAGGCACAGCGGGAGGTACCACTGCCGCCTCACCCTCGCAGGCCGGACCGACGAACCGGGCGCCTCGACCTTCGGCTCACCCACCGTTCCGGGAAAGGACGAGCCCTCAGCATCGAGATCGACCGCGGCGACAAGCAACTGTCCCTCGACAAACTCACCCAGGCTACGGAACGCGGCGACCTCGCCCTGTGGCTCCGCTGGGGCCGCCAGCCCGTCCGTCTCACGATCCCACCGGGCATCCGCCTCATCCGCGCCCACGTACTCAAGCGCAACGCCCTCAACCAGCCCGACCGCTACTCGCTCCAGCCCGACAACTGTGGCTGACGGCGGGACCCCGAGAACATCGTCGTCGTGCAGGTTCCCGGAACCCCGCGATGCGCCAGCGCTTCGGCATGGGCCCCACGTTCGCCTGACCCGGTCGAGGCGTCCTCACTGGCCCGGCAGGGCGGACAAGCTGTCGCTCTGCCAGGCCGGGCCGCGCGCCGAAGCCGCCATTTCAGGACAGCTGCAAGCCGGGGGCGGCGCTGCCTGACGGGCTGGACGTGCCGGGTAGCCCACGGCCGCGTTCCGGTCGGCCAGGCAGCCGTCTGGCAGCGCCGGCGCTCTGCCGGGCCGGCCCGAGAGGCGGATCCGCGGTCAGGGCGTGGGAATTGGCACCCTGCAGGGCGCCCGCGCTAGCGTTCGCGTGTGCAACGTGCGCTGCCCCGGCCACAGTTGGCCGTCGGGCGGCAGACGACGGAAGGAGCGCGACGTGAGGCAGGACGCAACGGGCGCCGCGGGGGCGGCGGTGTTCACGCTGGGGGAGCTCCTGGCGGACGTCTCCACGGGAGATGCGGTGCTTCCCCGGGCATGGGAGAGCCAGTGGGATCCGCGGGACGACTGGAACCCGCCGCCCTCCTCTGCATCCGCGCTACTGGGTACGGTCGTGCCGCACTGCGCGGTACTCGCACTGGCCGGGGCGCTGTCCGCGTCCGCCGGCGGCATGGACGCCGAACTGCGGGTCGAAGCCCTGGGCCCGACGAAGGTCCTGATGGTGTACCAGGAGCGCCGTTTCGGCCTCGGCCTGTCCGACGGCGCCTGTACGGAACTGTGCCGGGACCCGGGCTGTGAAGGTGCGACCCTGGACGACGAAATCCCCTTCTGCACACTGCACTTGCGTTCCCTTGACCTGTACTCACTGGTTGAGGTCGCAAGGTCCTGGGCCTGAACGTTCCACGCCCCGGGCGAACCTGAACACAGCAGCGTGGGCCGGCACGCCGACGAGTTGATGAAAGCCGCTGTCGCAGCGGCAGCAGGGGCCATAGTGGCCGAGGCGATCGTGACCGCGGCCTTCGATGACCCCGGCGCGATGGAGGAGCAGGACGTACCCGCCGCGTACGGGGACATCCTGCGCACCCGCCATGCCATGGACCGCGAGCGACTGCGACTGTGGGAGACGGGCCGGAAGGAGGCAAGGCGGCTCCGGGAAGCGGCGGACGGCTGTGCAGCATGTCACCGAGCCCTGGGATGGGTCGACCACGGCTTCGCCGCTGGTGCCTACCCGGCATTCCGTCCCGGATACTGTTCCGCGGCCTGCGATCCGCTGCCAGCGCCGCGCGAGCGGTACCGGGAAGCAGAGGCGGACCGTTCGGCACGGGCGCAGCTGTGCGAGAGCCTTCCTTCCTGAAAACGGAACAGCAGCGGCTGCCGCCGATGCCGTGGCCGATCGGCTTCCTACGCACCAGCGTCACCCGCCCCGTCGTCCGCCCTGAACGGGCCCGGTCAGCCTGACCGGCGGTTCCCCGAGGGGCCGCAGCCCCGGCCTCCGTACGGAGCCGGAATTCCTCGGCCACGGCGGTGGCCAGGGCGGTGTCCCATACGTCGTCCCGGGACCCACGGGCGGTGCGCCGGGTGATGGGACGACCGGAGCGCGCGGTGACAGAGAACTTCGTGGTCCCGCACCTGGCCGCCAGGTGTGGGACGGCAGCCCGTCCAGGCCGGACGGTACGGGTCCCTTGCTTCATGTCACCAGATCCAGTGATTAATCCAGTGGTTCATGTGAAATATCCATTAAGCATGTATAGAATTTAGCTATGCCACTCAGTACGTTGGAAACGCTGCGGCTCACCATCGCCGCGATCCGGCAGCGCACCGGCGAGAGCCAGCGCGAACTCGCCGGCGCCATCGGCCTGACGCAGGACAAGGTCAGCCGCCGTCAGTCCGGCGCCCAGCCCTGGTCGCTGGACGAGGTCGACGCCCTGGCCCGCCACTGGGGCATGGGCCCGCTCGACCTGCTCGCCGGCCCCACCCGCGCCGCCCAGGCCATCACCTGGCCCCCCACCCACGCCGCCCCCCAGCCGGTCGCGATGCCGGTGTCCGCCACCTTCACCGCCACCACCCCGGTTCCGGCACCCGCCGCCGTCCCGGCGACCCCTGCCCCCGCGGCGCCGACCGTTCCGGCGGCCTCGGTCGCTGCACCGGCCCCGGCCGCCGAGGCCGCCCCCGCGCCGCTCGACCCGGCGACGCCCACCGGCATTTCGGCCGCCCCCGCCGCCGCGGACTACGACCGGGGCCCGGACGGCGAGATCGCCGTCCACCCGGCCGCGCCGTGCGAGCAGTGCGGCCGCCCGGTGACCCACCGGATCGCCGGCCGCCCGCTCCACCTCGGCGGCTGGTGCGCCCCCGCCTCCGTCGGCGGTTCGGTCACCGCACCCGTCCGGTCGGCCCCGGCCGAGGCACTCGCCGCGCTCGTCCAGGCCGCCGCGCCCGCCACCCCCGACGTCGTCGCCGACCGGGCCCCCACGGTGCCGGCCGCGGCCTCCCAGGCCGCCGTGCCCGCGCCCGCTGCGCCCCGTCAGGCCGCCCCGCCGGCGGCGTCGCGTCCGGCGGCGTCCTCGCGGGCGCGGAAGGCCCCGGCGAAGACCGCGGCCAAGGCCGAGGGGCCGTCCGACTGGGAGGCCGCGGCCGCCGCGCGGTTCCCGGCCGGCCCGCTCGCGGTGGTGGACGTCGCCCCGTCCGGCCGGTCCCTGGTGGCCTACCTCGCCGACGGTACCCAGGCGCCGACCGCGCCGGCCGGGCGCACGCTCGCCGATGTCGTGGAGTGGGCGGTGGAGGTGAAGCTGGGCTCGCCCAGGCTGCACCGGCACGGCAAGGACGGCGACGCTCTGGTCGTCCTGACCGACGCCGCGCTCGCCGAGCTCGGGCTCCCGGCGATGGGCCGGGACGAGAAGAAGGAGTTCGTCCAGCGCCTGGGGCAGCTGGCGAAGACCCACAAGGCCGTCAAGCAGCTGGAGAAGGCCGGGTGGCTGCTCACCCAGCGGGGCCTGGGCCCATGGGCGCGGATCTACCGCACCCCCGAGGACGGCAAGCGGGTCTGCGCGCAACTGTGCATCCCCGGCTGGGGCGCCCTCGCCTCCGGCGGCTGGCAGATCCCCGACGGCCTCGCCGCCGGCGACCTGGCCCGCCTGCTCGGCACCTACGCCACCCGCGTCCTGACCCCGCGCGGCTCCACCGCCGTCTCCGGCCTCGAACTCGTCACCGCGCTGCGCCCGCCGACCCGCGCGGTGCGCACCGAGGCCGGCTGGACGTCCGGTCCGGTGGAGGGCTCCCGGCCGAAGGAGGCGTTCGACCCGGCGCCACCGGAGGTCCCGGACATCCATCCCCTCGCCCAGGAACGCGGCCCGGGACAGGAGCTGGTGACGGAAGCATGGGACTGGTTCCGCGAGCTGACCGAGGAGGAGAAGCGCACGGCACTGTACGGCGTCGGGCTGGACATCAACATGGCGTTCCTCGCGGCCGCGGGCAGGTTGACGCTGCCGCTGGGTCCGCCGGTGCACGAGCTGCACCCGGTCTTCGACCCGAAGATCCCGGGCTCCTGGCTGCTCGACCTCTCCCACGTCGAGACCGATCCGCTGCTGCCCAGCCCGTTCACCGCGGACGGGTCGCGGCCGACCGGTCCGGCCTGGTACTCCACGGTGAAGCTGGCCTACGCGATCGAGCTCGGCGCCACCGTGCGGCCGACCGAGGCGTACCTGCGCTACGAGCACGGCCCGTACCTGGACCCGTGGCACAAGCACCTGCGGCAGGCGTACCTGGACACGATGGCCGCCCTCGGCGTCCCGCTCACCCTCGCCGACACCGACCCGGCCGCCTTCCTCGACGCCATGGCCAACCTCAAAACCGGCGACCCGGCCGAGCTCGCGGTGCTCACCGCGATCAAGCAGACCGCCAAGGGCACCATCGGCAAAATGCGTGAGCGCCCCCGCGGCCACGGCTACAAGCCCGGCGAGCGCTGGGCCGCCCTGGAGCGCCCGACCTGGGACCCGCTGATGCGCGCCGAAGTGATCGACACCGCCACCGTGAACCTGCACCGCAAGCTGCGCCGGATGCGCCAGCAGACCGGCCTGCACTGCTTCGCGGTCCTCTCCGACTGCGCCGTCTTCGCCGCCCCCGGCCCCGGAGCCCTGGACGTCCTCACCCGCCCGGACGGTACCCTCACCACCGCACTGCGCCTGGGCGTCAGCCCCGGGCTCGTGAAGTTCGAGGGCTCCCGGCCGATGACCGAGATCGCCGAGCTCATCGCCGACGACACGAACCCGGCCCGGCACATCAAGACCGGCGGAGCCGTTTCCGCCGACGAGTAGTCACCCCCGGCCCGCCGCCACCCGGCGGCGGGCCGCCCACCACGACCACCAGCAGCGACCGCCGACCTCGGCGGCCGGGAAGGAACAGCGTGAGCAGGGAGATCGACGAGGGCCTGGAGCGTGCCGAGCGCACCCGCCCGATCCCGCAGTCCGTCCAGGCCCGCATGCGCTTCCTGCTCAAGGGCGCCAAGGGCTCCACCAAGAAGCTCGCCCAGGACCTCGGCGTCTCCCAGCGCACCGTGCAACGCTGGCTCAAGGGCCAGGGCACCCCGAAGCCGGCCGCCGCGAAGGCCATCGAGGCCAAGGTCCGCACCGCCTGGCAGCCCCGGGTGAAGCAGCGCGTGCGCAAGGCGGCCGAGCAGAACGGCTTCATGCTGACCCTCAGCGGCACATTCGGGTTCAGCTCCGCGGCCCGCTCCACCGACGACCCCCGGCCGCGCATCATCACCCACAAGATGCCCGGATCGGTCGCCCAGCGCCTCTACGCCGCCCGCGACGCCGGGGAGAGCCAGGAGGAGCAGGAGAAGATCCTCGCCGAAGCGCTGCGCGACCACTACTTCAAGGACAACGGACACCGCGCCCGCGGCCTCGACGTCGAGCTCAACGACGTCGCCTGGATGGACCTTGAGGGCCTCTAAAACCCTCTGGTGGCTGTCATGTCGCCGAAGGTGTGACTGAGCGCTTCATTTGGCGGTTGAGCAGCTCAGTCGGCGGAACTCAAGCCCGGCCCGGACGGCACCTGGGACTGTTCGGATCGTTGTCACCTGGGCGCGATACCGCGGTGCGTGGCCCCGCCCCATGGCGGGGCCGGCGCTTCTGCGGTGTTCTCAGGCCGTCACCGTCACCGTGGTGGTCTCGGGGCTGGCGCTGTTGCCCTGGTAGACGGTGTCGCCGCTGTAGACGGCGGTGATGGTGTGGGTGCCGGTGGTGCGGAAGGCGGTGACGGTCCCGGTCGCCGCGCAGTTGCCGAGGGAGAGGAACAGGTGTCCGGTCCCGAGGGTTGTGCCGGTGGTGGTGTCGGTGAACGTGACCGTGCCGGTCGGCCTGGTTGTGGCGCTCGTACTGGTCGGGCAGACGATGTCACTGAGCACGACCGGAGCGCCGACCCGGGTGCGGGAGGGCATCGCGGTCAGGGTCGTCTTCACGGGCTTGCCCGGGGTGGTGTAGCTGATGGTGATGCTCGGGGCGGCGCTGGTGGTGGTGGGGCCGGTGCCGCCGGCGGGGACGAGCGACGAGCCTCCGCCGCCGCCGCCCCCGCCGCCGCTCGGACTGATGAAGGGGTTGATGTTGCCTCCGCCGCCTCCGCCGTAGTAGCCGCCGGCGCCGGCACCGCCGGTCAGGGAGGCGCCCGGGCCGCCTCCGGTGCCGCCGGTACCGAGCGTGCCGGGCCCACCGCCGAAGAACCCGCCCCCGCCGGTGCCGCCGGCCCCGCCCTGGGTGGACGTGCCCGCCCCGCCGCCGTTTCCTCCGTTGCAGGTCGCGTTCGTGCCCGGCTGGCCGGCGTCTCCGCCCGCGCTTCCGGTGCACTGGCCGGCCCAGCCGGCTCCGCCGCCGCCCGCGGCCACGATGAGGCGGGAGTCGGTGGTGGTGAGGGGTGTGGTGCCGGGCTGGGTGCGGACGTCGGAGGCGCCGCCGCCGCCTCCGCCGAAGTGGGTGCTGCCACCGCCGTTGAAGCCGCCGGTGCACTGTGCGCTACCGGCGCACTGGGCGCCGCCGGTGGCGGTGCCGCCGACTTCGACGTAGAGGGTCTGCCCCCCGGAGAGCCCGGTGAGGGTGCCGGACACCTGGGCGCCCCGGCCGCCGCTGACGCCGTTGTCCTCCACGCCGCCGGCCCCGCCGATCGCCGTGACGTCGACCTGCGTGACACCGCCGGGCACGGTGAACGTCTGCTCGGCGCCGGTGGAGGCGAACGTACAGGTGGTGGTGGGGCCGGACACCGTGCAGGTGCCCTGTGCGTGGGCGGGCGCGGGCAGCGCCAGCGGGGCGACGGCCGCGGCGCAGAACACGGCGGCCGCCACGGCCGCCACCCGGCTCCGACGCCCGGACGAACCGGCATGGTGCCCGTGCGTTGAGCTCGGCCGGTCGGCGACCTCGGACAGTGGGAATGTCACGATCAGCTCCAGAAAAGGGAAGAGGGTCTCTCGGCGAGGGATCGCCTTCCGTTACTGTCGATCACACGGGCGGGGTCGCGGTTGCCTGCCGAGCTGACACACCGCCGGTTCACACCGGCGGCCCCTGGCCGGGCGTTCGGCAGCACCCGAGCTGGCCGGATGCTTGAGGGTGATTGGTTGGTGGCAGGCGCCGAATCGGTCAAAGGGGGCTGCCACCTTTATTCACCAGTACGAACATCTGGTTGCTGCCGCGAGCAAGGCAGAAGCTCTGTGGCGGAGGCGGCCGGTGCCGTGCGGGGCATTCGCAGCCCTGGCTCATGTCGCCGTGACCGATGCTCCCGGGCCGGCCAGGCCATCGGCAGTTGCCCTGTACACGCTGGATTTTGAGACAGCGGCTGACCGCATGCGAGAGAACGCGCCGCTCGACGGAGCAGGGCTGAAAGGCCCTGATACGCCGTCGGCGAATGTGGCCCGGGCGCCGCGCGAATGCTCGTAGGCGCTTCCATCTGATCGGCTTGTCGACGGCTGGCCGCCTCCTACCCGGTGCCGTCACGGGACTTACGCACCGGGGGAGTTGCGCGGCCTGTCGAGGAGATACAGAGAGGGCTTCCTCGCCAGCGGCCATGCCGGCCTGCCACATGGCCGGGGCCGGTCCCATGTTCGAGGGACCCGAGGTGCGCGGCCGTCAGCGCTCTCTCTACCCGGCCCAAGCGCCGCCCCAGAGCCTGTGCGGTCGCGCCCGTCCCTACACTCCGGCACTGACATCTCACGCGGTCCGAGACCCACAGGAATCGAACAAATGGTCTCCTTGGCTGCGGGGCGGTCCGGGCAACACCCCCGGAATTTCCTCTCAGAAGCCTTACCGGGACTGTGACCTGGGCAAATCCCCTTGAGCCGGTCGCACAGCAGCTGTCCTCCCGGTCAGGTGTCGACAAGGGCATGAACCGGCTCCCGCGCCCCGGGCGCCACCGTGTTCACCACCGGCACCCCTCGCACCACCTGTACGGGCGAATACCGCGATGACACCGTGGACAGCTCGGACGCACGGCACCCCCGCTCGATCAGGCAGGCGTACCGACCCACGCCGAAGGCCTCACCGAGCCGTGGAGACGACCCTGCCCGCCAGCCGCGGTGCCGCCGCTGCGACCGACCTCGTAAAACCCTTGCAGGTAAAAGGAGTTCACATCGATGCCCGCTACCATGCGGCTGCTCCACACCTCGGACTGGCACCTGGGCCGGACCTTCTATCGCGAGCCGCTCATCGAGCACCAGCGTGCCTTCCTCGACCACATGCTGGCCGCCGTGCAGGAACACGAGGTGAACGCGGTCCTCGTCGCCGGCGACGTCTACGACCGCGCCATTCCGGGGCTGGACGCGGTCGCCCTCTACGACCACGCCCTGAACGGCCTCGCCGACCTCGGCGTTCCCGTCATCATGATCAGCGGCAACCACGACTCCCCCCGCCGTCTGGGTGTGGCCTCCCGCCTGATCGAGCGTGCCGGCATCCACCTGCGCACGGACCCGGCCACCTGTCACCTGCCCGCTGTGCTCAACGACGCCCACGGCCCCGTCGCGTTCTACGGCCTGCCCTACCTGGAACCGGCCATGACCCGCGACGAGCTCGGCGCCGGCGCCCCCACCCACGAATCCGTCCTCGGCGCCGCAATGGACCGCGTCCGCGCAGACCTCGCCACCCGGCCGGCGGGCACCCGCGCCGTCATCCTCGCCCACGCCTTCGTCACCGGCGCCGCAGAAAGCCGCGAGAGCGAACGCGACATCACCGCGGGCGGAATCCCGACGGTTCCCGCGTCTGTCTTCCACGGCGCCGACTACGTCGCCCTGGGCCACCTCCACCGCCCCCAGAAGATCACCGACCGCATCCGCTACAGCGGGTCCCCCCTGGCCTACTCCTTCGACGAGGCCCGCTATGCCAAGACCATGTGGATCGTCGACCTCCACCCCGGCGCAACCCCCGCCATCGAGCCCCTGCCCTGTCCCGTGCCCCGTCCGCTCTCGACCCTCACCGGCCGCCTGGACGACCTCCTCGGGGACCCGGTCTACGAGACGCTGCGCGATGCATGGCTGCACGTCACCCTGACCGACCCACAACGCCCCGTCCACGCGATGGACCGGCTGCGCGGCCGCTTCCCCCACGCCGTCCACCTCGACTTCGCCCCCGAAGGCGGAACCGACACCACCACCACGTCCTACGCCGCCCGCACCCGCCACCGCACCGACCTCGAGATCACCCGCGACTTCATCAGCCACGTCAGGGGAGGCCGCGAACCCGACCCCGCCGAGGCAGGCCTGCTCCTGCGCGCCGTCGAGGAAGCCCGAGTCGAGGAAATCGTGAAGGAAACCGCCTGATGCGTCTTCACCGTCTCACCCTTCAGGCCTTCGGGCCGTTCCGCACCCGCGAGAGCGTCGACTTCGACACCCTGCGCCAAGGCGGCCTCTTCCTGGTCCACGGCGCCACCGGAGCCGGCAAGTCCACCGTCTTCGACGCCGTCTGCTTCGCCTTGTACGGGGACGTCCCCGGCAAGCGCCACGCGCTGTCGCTGCGCAGCCATCACGCGGATGCTGCCACCGTGACCCAGGTCGAGCTGGAATTCACCATGGCAGGGCGCAGGCTGCGGATCACCCGTACGCCCCAGCAGGAGAAGCCGGGCCGTGTCACGCTTCGTTCGGCCACCGCCCACCTGATGGAACGGCACGCCGACACCGCCTTCGGGCAAGAGGCGTGGAAGCCGGTGGTCTCCGGACATCAGGAGACGAACAGCGAGATCAGCGCACTGCTGGGGATGAGCCGTGACCAGTTCTGCCAGGTCGTGCTGCTACCCCAGGGTGAGTTCGCCAGGTTCCTGCGGGCCGACGCCACCGAGCGGGGTGCCGTCCTGAGCCGGCTCTTCGGCACCCACCGGTTCACCGCCGTCCAACGCTGGCTCTCCGACCACGCCAAGGAGACCGGCCGCCTCCGCGACGAGGCCCAGGCGGGGGTGTGGCGTGACGCGGACCGCATCCAGCACGCCGCTGCCACGGTGGGCATCACCATCACCGCACCCACCCCTTCCCCCGACGCCCCGGACCTCACCCCCGCGCAAACGCTCGGCTGGGCTCACTCACTGAGCACCGCCGCCGACACGGCCCACCACGGCGCGCTGGCCGCACAGGCGACGGCCCGCGACGAGCACGGCGCCGCGACGAATCACGCGGAGACCGTCCACGCCCTCGCCGAGCGCCAGCACCGCCACCGCACCGCGACCCGGGCGCTCGCTGAACTCCGCGCGAAGGACGACCACTTCGGGGCACTGGAGCAGACCCTGGAGCGCGCCCTGCGCGCCGAGCCGGTACGCGCACTGCTGAACGCCCTCGACGCCGCCGACCGCGAACACACCGCGGCCGCCGAAGCACGGGACAAGGCCACGCAGAACCTGCCCGAGCCCCACACCCAGGCCGGCGACGCGGATCTGGCCACCGTCGAGAACCAGCTGGCGAACGACCTCGGACAGCTGGACGCCCTGCGCCACGACGAGAAACGAGCCGCCGAACTGACCGCCGCCCTGGCGGCCCTGGACGCGGAACTGGAGCAGGCCGAAGCCGACCAGACGGAGATCGCCGACCGACTGCAGCACGCGGACGAGGAACGCACCGAGCACACCGCCCGGCTGGAGGCGGCCCAGCAGGCCCACGTCGAAGCCATCCGGCTCGGCGCCACGCTGCCACAGCTCGCACGCCAGCTTGACGCGGCCCGCCGGCGTGACACCCTGGCCGGCAAGAGTGCCAAGGCTCGTGCCAAGGCCGAGAAGCTGAAGGAAGCCGCACTCGCGGCCGGACGGCAGTCCAGGGAGCTGCTCGATCGGCGCCTCGAAGGCATGGCCGGTGAGCTCGCCGGACAGCTGGAGGCCGACCGACCCTGCCCTGTGTGCGGCTCCCCGACCCACCCCAGGCCCGCCACCGCGGGGGAGGGCCACCCCACCCGGGAAGACGCCGCACAGGCCGACCAGGAATTCCGCAAGTCCGACAGGGCCTGGCAGAAGGCCGAAGTGGACGCCACGAAGTACGCCACGGAAGCCGAAGCGGCCCGGGAACAAGCCGGCGACGCCACGACCGCGGACCTCGAGCAGACCCACCGTGACGCCGAGCGCACCCATGCCGAACTGCTCGGCGCGGCCGCCGACATCGCACCCGCCGAAGAGCAGCTGAGGCTCTTCGACGAACAGCACGCCGAGCGCACCAAGGAACTCGCGGCGATCGGCAGACGGATCGGCGACTACATCGGGCGCCAGGAAACCCACGCCGGCGAAGCCGAACTCCTCGGCCGGCGGCTGAAAGAAGCACTCGACGGGCACCCGAGCGTGGCCGACCGCATCACCCACCTGACCGGACAGCGGGCAACGATCACCGCAGCCCGCACCGCCATCCGGCACGCCGACACCACGGCGGCCAACCTCGCCCGGGCACGCAGCGGCGCCGAGGAGCAGGCGACCGATGCCGGCTTCGACACGCTCGACGACGTACGGAAAGCACTGCTCCCACGGGGCAGGACCAACCACATGGCAGGCGAGCTCGCCACCTGGCACACCGAGCAGGCCACCCAGACGGCCACGTTGGCGGACCCGGTCGTCGCGGCAGCCGCACAGCAGGACCCCGCGGATCCCCAGGCCGCCGACACGGCCCTGGCCGAGGTCACCGAACACCTGGCCACCGCCACCGCCGCCGAGACCGCAGCCCGCACCTGCCGCGAAGCCCTGGCCTCACACATCGACAGCCTCACCGCGCACACCACCCGTCTGGGCCCGCTGGCCGAGGAGCACGCGTGCGCGAGGCACCTGGCCGAACTCGCCGCCGGAACCTCCGCCGACAACCAACTGCGCATGCACCTGGAGGCCTACGTCCTCGCCGCCCGGCTCGAAGACGTCGCACGAGCGGCCAACACCCGCCTGAAGCGGATGTCGTTGGGCCGCTACCTGCTCTCCCACACCGACACCCGCTCCGGCCGGGGCCGCTCGGGTCTGGGGCTGGAGATCCTGGACCAGTGGACCGGCCAGACGCGCGACACCAAGACCCTCTCGGGAGGGGAGTCGTTCTTCGCCTCCCTGGCCCTGGCCCTCGGTCTCGCCGACATCGTCGCCCACGAGGCCGGCGGCAGCCGCCTCGACACCCTCTTCATCGACGAGGGCTTCGGCAGCCTCGACGAGGACACCCTGGACGAAGTCCTCCAAGTCCTCGACGAACTGCGCTCCCACAGCCGGGCCGTCGGAGTGGTCAGCCACGTCGCGGACCTGCGCCGGCGCATTCCCACACAGATGCACGTGCGCAAACACGAGAACGGCTCGACCATCAGGGCGCTGGAGAGCGCACCGGCCCACTGAGCCGCCGCGCGGCAGGCGACGCCACGACGGGACACCCGTCGTGGCGTCGCCTGCCGCGGCCACCGCCGCCGCCCGACGCAGCTCCACCCATTGTGGCGCCCGTCGACCGCGGAAGACTTCCGTAGGAGTCGTGACCGGACCCCGGCGTCCCGTGACAGATGATCTTGACCGTTCTCCGAAGGATCTTGATCGCTCGGTCGGTCCGTCCGATGTCCTGGCTGGACCCGGGCAGCGCGGCGACGTCAGGGGACGTCCCACTGTCCGACGGTCGGGGCAAAGCCGCTGTCCAGCGCGAACTGGACCTTCTGGATTTTGGACGAGCTGGGGATCTGGAAGGTGATGTAGCCCAGGGCGGTGTCGCCGGGGGCGAAGGTACGAATGGTCCACCAGTACGTCCGCGAGCGGTTCGGAGCGGAAGTGTCGGTCCAGACTGTTTCGACTGTGTGCAGGTCGCCCGGCGTCAGGGGGTGGTGCACAGCACTGCGGCGGAGAGTTTGCGCGGGCCGAAGACCCCGTTCTTGGCCCACACCGTCCAGCCTGTCGCCGTCGGGGCCGAGGTGGTCAGCAGGACATCGAGGCCGCTGTCTGCGTCGCCGCCGAGCGGCACCTGCCCGGAGGGGCACTCCGCGGTGGCGTTTCCCACCTCCCCTGGCGCCAGGTCGACGGTGGTGCCGAACTTCCAGACGGGCTGTGTGTCGGAGCAGACGGCGACGGCCCGCTGGAAGGACGCGGGCGCGTCCGGGCTGTAGTTGGTGTAGATCATTTCCGCCGCCCATCCTCTGAGATTGGAGAACGACGCCGAGACGAAGGTCCGGTCGCCGCCCTCGAAGCCGCCGCCGGCCACGAAGCGGTTGTTGGCGCAGTTCGATGGGCTGTACCCGTTCTCCCCGGGTTCGAGCCGCTCGTCGTTCCCGGTCTCGTAGGTGAGGGTGGGGTCGGTCGAGCAGATCACCTTGGGGTGGACGGTCTGCACGTCGGGGCTGGCGTTGTATGCCTGGAGCACCCAGCGGTTGCCCGCCGGGTCCGGGACCGACTTCCGGAAGTAGACCGCGCTGCGCAGGTCGCTCTCGACCGACGCCCCGCCCCCGGTGGGCCTCGTCCCCTGGGGGCAGTACGCGGCCACCGTCCGCTCCTGGCCCGGGTACAGGACGGCGGGGTGTCCCGGCTGCTGGCCGACACCGCGGGTCGCCGGTGCCGGCTTGTCGTCCGCCCGCGCGTGCGGGGCGGTGAGCGCACACGGGACGGACAGGGGAAGGGCTGCGGCAAGGAACGTGCTGATCGTCCGTGCGGTACTGCGGGTGCGTCTCATTCCGGCCTCCTCGCGGCCTGGTCCTTGGTCGGGAGGAGAACGTTCCCCGTCCCGCGACCAGGCGCCTCCAGGTGGACGGATGCCGCCCGGACGGATCCTGGAAGGGGTGCCGCCGAGCGCGAGAGAACCAGGTCTCCAGCGCAGCGCGCGGAGCGGTGAGAATCCGCCTTCTGCCGTGCGAGAGGACGGCTACCGCCGCCTGGCGGGCCCGATGACTACCAGTGGTGCCAACTGCAGCGTTGAAGTGACGACTATCGAGCTTCGGCACACCAGGTCAGGCGGGACGGTTCGCGAACCACCGTGCACCACTCGCAAAGTACGGTGCTCCGTCACACCGAGGATCCCAGAACCACTCGCACGGGTTAGAAAAACATTAGATCCAAACTTAGAAGTGCCACTATGATGGTGGCGGGAGGTGGGCCATGTCCGAGGGGATGGACCCGATCGACGCGTTGCTCGCGGAGGTCGACGAGGAGGAACTGCCGCCGCCGGCGGAGCGCAAGCGGCTGCGCCGGGCGGCGAAGCTGACCCGGGCCCGGGTGGCCGAGCGGGTTGGGGTGCGGGAGGAGACGGTCTGGACGTGGGAGACCGGCCGCTCCGAGCCGCGGCCGCCGCAGCGTGGTGACTACGCGCGGCTGCTGCGGGGCCTGGCGGAGCGGTTCCCTGCGCCCGCCCCCGCCGCCCAGGCCGCGGTGCAGCTGCCAGTGCCGGAAGTGTTCGCAGCCGCGCCGGCGCCCGAGCCGAGCGCCCCGGCCGCGCCAGCGGTGGTGATGCTGGACCAGAACCCGGATGGCTCGCTGCTGATGGCCCCGCCGCTGCCGTGCGTGCAGTGCGGGCAGCCCTCGGTCTACCGCGCCCAGGGGATGCCCATGCACCTGGGCGGGTTCTGCCGTCCGGTCGCCGCCGCCCAGGCCGCGCCCACTGCCGCGCCCGCCGCGGCGTTGCCGGAGCCGGCCGCCTCGGTCGCTCCGGTCGCTGCGCCCCGCCAGGCCGCGCCCGGGACCGGCCCGGCGACCGGTCCGTCGGTGGTGTCGCGCCGCACGTCGTCGTCGCGTCCGGCGGCGTCTTCGCGGGCGCGCAAGGCTCCGGCGAAGAAGGCGGCGGCGACGGCTGAGGGCCTGTCGGACTGGCAGGCGGCCGCGGCCGCGCGCTTTCCGGCCGGACCGCTGGCGGTGGTGGACGTCGCGTCGTCAGGCAAGGCGTTGGTGGCTTACCTGGCCGACGGCACGCCGGCTGCGACCGCACCGGCCGGCCGCACGGTGGCCGATGTCGTGGAGTGGGCGCTGGAGGTGAAGCTGGGTTCGCCCAGGTTGCACCGGCACGGCAAGGACGGCGACGCCCTGGTCGTCCTGACCGACGCCGCGCTGGCGGAGCTCGGCCTGCCGCCGATTGGCCGTGACGAGAAGAAGGAGTTCGTCCAGCGTCTGGGTCAGTTGCCGAAGACCCACAAGGCCGTCAAGCAGATCGAGAAGGCCGGCTGGCTGCTGACGCAGCGTGGCCTTGGCCCCTGGGCCAGGGTCTACCGCACCCCGGAGGACGGCAAGCGGGTGTGCGTGCAGCTGTGCATCCCCGGTTGGGGTGCCCTCGCGTCCGGTGGCTGGCAGATTCCCGAGGGCCTAGACGCGGCCGGTCTGGCGCGCCTGCTGGGCACCTACGCCACCCGAGTCCTGACTCCCCGTGGCTCCACGGCCGTCTCCGGCCTCGAACTGGTCACCACGCTGCGCCCGCCCACGAAGGCCGTGCGCACCGAGTCCGGCTGGACGTCCGGCCCGGTGGAGGGCTCGCGGCCGAAGACGGCGTTCGACCCGGCGCCGCCGGAGGTCCCGGACATGCATCCGCTCGCCCAGGGCCGGGAGCCCGGCGATGCGCTGGTGACGGAGGCGTGGGACTGGTTCCGCGAGCTCACCGAGCAGGAACAGGTGGCGCCGTTCGCGGTGGGCCTGGACGTCAACATGGCGTTCCTCGCGGCCGCGGGCAGGTTGACGCTGCCACTCGGCCCGCCGGTGCGCGTGGTGGACCCGGTCTTCGACCCGAAGACGCCGGGCTCGTGGCTGGTCGACCTGTCCGGCGTCGAGATGGACCCGCTGCTGCCCGGCCCGTTCACCGCGGACGGGGCGCGGCCGACGGGTCCGGCCTGGTACTCGACGGTGAAGGTCGCCTACGCCATCGAACTCGGCGCCACGGTGCGACCCACCGAGGGCTGGCTGCGCTACGAGCATGGGCCGTACCTGGACCCGTGGCACAAGCACCTGCGCCAGGCCTACCTGGACACGATGGCCGCCCTCGGCGTCCCGATCGACCTGGCCGACCGCGACCCGTTCGCCTTCCTGGACACCATGGCAGGCCTCAAGACGACCGGCGACCCGGCGGAGCTCGCGGTGCTGCACGCGATCAAGCAGACCGCGAAGGGCACGATCGGGAAAATGAGGGAGCGTCCGCGCGGCCACGGCTACGAGTACGGCGAGCGCTGGGCCGCCCTGGAACGTCCGACCTGGGACCCGCTGATGCGCGCCCTGGTCATCGACACCGCCACCGTCAACCTCCACCGCAAGCTCCGCAAGATGGCCCACGACACCGGCCTGAGCTGCTTCGCGGTCCTCTCCGACTGCGCGGTGTTCGCCGCCCCCGGTCCAGGTGCACTCGACGTCCTCACCAAGCCGGACGGCACCCTCACGACCTCGCTGCGACTGGGGGCGTCGCCGGGGATGGTGAAGTTCGAGGGTTCCCGGCCGATGGCCGAGACCGCCAAGTTGATCGCCGACGGCGCCAATCCGGCCCGGCACATCAAGACCGGCGGGGTCGTCTCCGACGACGAGTAGCCGCCGTCCCGTGCGGCCCCGACACCAGGCTGGCGGGCCGCTCCCCAATTCTCGAGTTCGCCCCGACGGGGCGAGGAAGGACCTGATGTCCCATGAGCCGGGAGATCGACGAGGGCCTGGAGCGTGCCGAGCGCACCCGCCCCATCCCGGTCCACCTGAACACCAGGGTCAAGTTCCTGTGGGAGAAGGTCGCCAGGAACGACACCAAGCGCCTCGCCCAGGCAGCCGGCGTCTCGGTGCGCACCGCGCAGCGTTGGGCCCACGCGTTGGCCGCCGTCGCCGCCGGCGAGGTGAGCGGCGACATCCCGATGACGAAGGCCAACGCGGCCAAGGTCGAGCGCGCGGTCCGGGCGGCCTGGCAGCCGCGGGTGAGGAAGCGGGTGCGCCGCGACGCCGAGCAGCGCGGCTTCATGCTGCACATCCAGGCGACGTTCGGATTCAGCGCGGCAGGCGGCTCCACCGACGACCCGCGCCCCCGGATGATCACGCAGAAGATGCCCGGCCCGGTGGCCCAGCGGCTGTACGCGGCCCGCGACGCCGGAGCCAGCCAGGACGAGCAGGAGCGGATCCTCGCCGAAGGCCTGCGCGAGCACTACTTCAAGGACAACGGCCACCGCGCCCGCGGCCTCGATGTGGAGCTCAACGACATCGCGTGGATGGACGTCGAGCTGTAGCAGCCCCCGGCGCCCCGACGGTCACCGCGAGGACGGCGAGCGCCTCACGCAGTGCCGCGAGCCGCTCGATCCTCGCCAGCCCCAGGTGCGCGCCGGCCAGCCTGACCGCGCCCACCTCTATTGGAACGGCCTCGTGTCCCTGGACGGGGACGACCTCCTCGATCGCTACTACCGGACCACCTCGGACGACACGCTCGGCAAGCTCAGCGGGGAGATCGTCGCCGGTCTGCACGACGACCACCCGGTTGAGGCTGGAGATGGCGGTTCCGGTGGACCGGTCCACTCGGGCTGGGCGGCGACGGATGTCACGTGGCGGGGCAGGGCGGGGTGAAGTCGACCGCCGGGAAGTACCGTGCCCATTCGGCTCTGGTGATCCGAGGGTAGGCGCTGTCGCAGATACGGGCGGCGACCTTCTCCAGGCCGGTGTCCCACAGCCGGATCGTGAAGTCGTTGCCGCCGGTGGCCAGGGTGTTGCCGTCCGGACCGAACGCCACTGCCGGTACCGGGGTCGAAGGGCCGGTGAGGACGGCAGGAGCGGGCGCACCGCTCACGTCCCACAGCAGGACTCTGCCGTCTGCGGCGCCGGCTGCCAGCCGGCGGCCGTCCGCGGAGAAGGCCAGCGCGTAGAGAAAGGAGCCGGCCGCGGGTAGCTGCGTCACCTTCGCCGGGCGGCCGATGTCGCTGATGTCGATCAGCCAGACGGTCTTGTCCGTCCCGTGGACGGCGGCCAGACTCCGGTTGTCGGGGCTGAACACGCCATCGGTCAGCGGCTCGGATCGCAACGGGGACGGCAGTTCCCGGGGGCTGCGCGGATCGCTGATGTCCCAGAACCGCAGCGAGCCGGACTCGCCAGTGCTCGTCACCAGCGTGCGGCCGTCCGGGCGGAACGACGCCATCGTGACGTCCGGCCCGTTCTCGACGATCCGGCTCAGCTGCCGAGGACGGCCGGGATCGGTCAGGTCCCACAGTCCGGCCGCATGTTGCGCCCACACGGCCAGCAGGTGGCCGCCCGGGTCGAAGCCGGCCCCTGCGACTTCGCCGGCGTCGGGGGCGAGGATCGATGTGACCCGCGGTGCCCGTGGATCGGTCACGTCCCAGACGCGGACGGTGGTGTCCTCGCTGGCGGTGACGAGGGTGCGCCCGTCCGGGCTGAACGCCACGGACCGGACGAACCGGGTGTGGCCGCGCAGGACGGCCAGCGGCCACAGGGCCCGGCCGTCGGTGACCTGCCACAGTCGTGCGGTGCCGTCCCAGCCGGCGCTGGCGAGCAGGTGGCCGCCAGGGGCGAAGGTCAGGGACGTGACCACGTCGTCGTGGGTCGCGAGCGACAGGTCCCGTAGGTCCAGCAGCCGGTCGGAGTCGGCGAGTGTGCGACTGTCCGGGCTGAACGCGGCCTGGTAGGCCCCACCGGGAATCGCGCTGACGCGCATCGGGTGAGCCGGATCGGTGACATCCCACAGGAGAGTGGACCCGCCGACCGAGACGAGTGTCCGGCCGTCAGGGGCGAACGCCACCGACCAGACGATCGTGGGATGGCCGGTCAGGACGGCCGGCGGCTGCGTCCGCGGGCTGCTGCCGATGTCCCAGATACGTGCGGTGTGATCCCAGCTGCTGGTCGCCACGGTGCGGCCGTCCGGACTGAATGCGACCGAGGCCACCGTGTCGGTGTGGCCGCGCAGTACGTCGAGTTCGCGCGGGTTCGCCGGGTCGGTGACGTCCCACAGTCTGGCGGTGGTGTCGCCGGTGGTCGCCAGTGTGTGGCCGTCCGGTGTGAATGCCACCGAGGTGATCTGGCCGGTGTGACCGGGGAGGGTGGCCAGCAGCCATGGCTGCCGGGGATCGTGCACGTTCCACAGCCGCGCCGTGCCGTCGGTGTGGCCGGTGGCGATGACGTCGCCGCCGGGCCGGAACGCCACCCACGTCGGCGCGGCCGGCTGATCCGGCAGGGTGCCCAGCTCGACGGGCGCTCGCCGGTTCGTCACGTCCCACAACCGCACCGATCGTTCGCTCGCCGCCGCGAGGACGTGGCCACCCTGCCCGAACGCGACCGACAGCAGCCGCCAGGGCTGGTCCAGGACCGCCAGCTGGACGGGGTGGTGGGCGTCCCCGACGTCCCACAGCCGGATCGTGCGGTCCCAGCTCGCCGTGGCGAGGACCGTGCTCTGCGGGGCGAAGGAGACCGAGACGACATCGGAGGTGTGGTTGGTGAGCCGGCTCGTGTACGGCGCCGCGAACGTGCTCATCAGCTGATCGCGGACGTCGTCAGTGGCTGCCAGCCGGTACGCGGCCAGGTTCAGCTGCGCGGCGAGCGAGGGGTTCTGCTGTCGTACCTCGGCCGCGTCCGCGGCGGCCTTGCGTGCAATGGCCACGTTGCGCTGCCGGATGGCCGAGCTGCGCGAGCCGACGGCCAGCACGCCCGCGGTGGCGGCGATGACCACCAGCACGGTGAGAAGCGTGACCAACTGCCGAAGGCGGACCGTCCGCCGCCTGACCGCCGCCGTCTCACCGGTCTGCGCATCCCGGCTCGCGTCGAGGAAGCGCCGTTCCCTGGACGTCAGCCGACTGCCGTCCGCAGCGGCCAGGTCCAGTGCCGCGGCAAGGCGGGTACCCCGGTACAGGGCGTGCGGGTCGCGCTCGTGCGCCTCCCAGCCGGCGGTCGCTTCAGTGATCTGCCGGTGCAGGAGCAGTCGGTCCCGGTCTTCGGTCAGCCAGCCGCGCAGCCTTGGCCAGCACCGGATGATCGCCTCGTGGGTGATCTCGACGCAGTCCTGGTCCAGCGTCACCAGCCGTTGCCGGGCAAGGGATTCGAGCACGGCGGCCATGTCGGGGGCCGGGTCGAGCTCGTCCCTGCTGATCCGGCGCCTGGTGTCCTCGGTGCCGTCGCCCAGCGCGGTCAGCCGCAGGAACAGCGATCTGGCGAGGTCCTGCTGCACCGGTGACAGCGCCCGGTAGGCGGCCTCCGCCGTCTGCGCGAGCGCGTGCTGGATTCCGCCGGCCGCCAGGTACCCGTCCAGCGTCAGGCGGTTGCCGCTGCGGCGGCGCCAGGTTTCGACCATCGCGTGTGAGACCAGTGGCAACGCACCCGGCTGGCCGGTCGCGTCCGCGACCACGGCCGCCAGCAGCGGGCCGGTCACCGTGCAGTCGGCGAGTTTGGCCGGCCGGGTGATGGCCTCGCGCAGCTCTTGGCTGCTCATCGGGCCGACCGCGATCTGCGAATCGCGCATCGCCCTCACCAGCCGGGGGTCCTGGACGCAGTGGCCGTAGAAGTCGGCGCGCACGCCGACGACCACCCGAGTCCGGCTGGTCGTCGCGGTGGTGGCCGCGATCAGCATGGTGATGAACGCGTCCCGTTCGTCCCGGTCCCGGCAGAGCGTGAAGACCTCCTCGAACTGGTCGACCACGATCAGCATGTCGATGTCCGGCGTACGGTCGATCGTGGCCTGCCGGATCCGCAGGTGCAGCATCGCGGGATCGTCGCGCAGCTCGGTCATCAGCGGGCCGGGTGCCTCTCCCGTCGCCGCGGCCAGCCGGATCGCGCATTCCTCCACGGGGTGGGGGCCTGGCGTGAAGAGCATCACCGGCCACCCGCACGCCCGCGCGTGAGCGACGAGCCCCGCCCGTAGCAGCGAGGACTTCCCCGATCCGGACGGCCCGAAGACCGCGACGAAGCGGCGCTCACGCACCTTCGCCAGCACCTCGCCGGTCAGTCGCTCGCGGCCGAAGAAGCGGTCGGCGTCCTCCGGCTGGAACGCCGACAGACCGGCGTACGGTGCGCCCCGCAGGTCGGCTTCGCCGGGCTCGCCGCAGGCAGCGCCGACGGCGAGCTCGGCGGCGACCGTGTGCCATCGGGATTCCCAGGCACGGCGGTCGCCCTGACACGCCGCAACGTACGCCAGCGTCACACCCAGGCTCGGAAAGGTGCGCCCGCCCGCGGCGTCCGACAGCGTCGTGGACGAGTAGTGCGCGCTTTGCGCCAGTGCCCGGTAGGTCGGCCGTCCCGCTTCCTCGCGCAGCCTCCGCAGGTCGGCCGCGAACCGCGTCAGGGGACCGGCGTCCGGGTCCAGCGGGCGTTCGGCGCGTGGCATGGCTGTCCTTTGCAGAGCCTTTCCGGAGCCGCGATTCACGGCGATTGTCCGGCAGTTGATGTCCGGCGTTCCCGTCCCGGCACCGGACAACATTGGCGGCTAGACATGACCTAGCGCAACCGCGCACTGACTGTACGGAGGCAACGTGGAAGCTGTGAAACGACTGATGCCGCTGCTGGTGGCCGTCGGGCTCGCGGTCGGCAGTACCTTGACGGGTTCGCCGGCGTCCGCCGCCGCGCCGCTGCTCAGGTCCAACATGAACGGGAAGTGCGCCGACATCTTCATGTTCCACCAGGAGAACGGCGCCTCCACCGTGACGTGGGACTGCACCGGCAACACCAACCAGCAGTGGAGCTGGGACGGTGAGCAGATCCGTTCGGGCATGAACGGAAAGTGCCTGGAGATCTACGCCTTCGTTCAGGGCGACCAGGGGTCGGTGAGCACGTGGGACTGCGACGGCGGCAGCAACCAGAGGTGGTACCGGAACGGCGGCGAGATCCGTAGCCGGATGAACGGAAAGTGCCTCGACATCCTGAACGGCCGGCCCGAGAACGGACAGCTCCTGGTGAGCTGGAGCTGCAACGGCGCGCCGAGCCAGAGCTGGGACTTCTGAGCGCTGGTCCGGCCCGGCACGCGAGGTGCCGGGCCGGACCGCACATCGCCCACTGCGGCCACAGCCCAACCCGCGCCTTCACGACTTCACCCGCACAGCGGGAATCCCGACAGGGATCAGATGTCCTGCCGGAGAAGGTTCGGGCTTGGTGGCAGTGGCGGTCCACATCTCTCCCGGCGCGTACCGGCGAGCTGTGCGAGGCCGAGCGCCAGGGGCGTTTCAAAGTCCTGGGACTGTGGCGCGCCGCCTGTCCGACGGTGGCCTCAGCCCCGTGGGTGGGGCGGCGGCCACCGCGTGTGCGGTGGAGAGCGGCGGCCCGGGGCTGTGGAGAGTGGACCCTGTGCGGCGGGGAAGCCGCTGGTGACAGCCACGCCGCACAGGGGAGACGTTTCATGGCAGGCAGGAAGGTGCCCGACCACCGGGCGAAGGCGCGTGGACGCTTCCCCCGCTACGAGCGCCGCGGTGAGGCCCGGCTTCCCGCCGTGCTCGCCACCCTGGCGGCGATCCTGCTCTACCTCGTCCTGCCGGGGCGGCTGCTGTTCGTCCCGCGCTTCGTCCTGCCCGGCCCGGAGCTCTTGCTGCTGGTCTCGCTGGTTGCGGTCAACCCGCGTCGCATGACCCGGCAGAACCGCTTCTCCCGGATCGTGTCGCTGACCCTGGTGGCCCTCATCGGCGTCAGCAACCTCGTCTCGCTCGGCCTACTGGTGCACGCCATGGTCACCAGCAAGGCCCAGTAGGGCGGCTGGCTCCCGTCCCGCGCGGGATGCTGTGCGCCATGACGAAACCGGGCCCGCGCCGCAGCCGACGCCACTCACGTGCCAGGTCCCTGGGCCTGCCACCGCAGGCCTTCGACAAGCAGCGCCCCCGTCCTGTTCCCACCCAACCCGCCTCCGCCACCGCGGCACCGGCCCGTGCGCGCAGCGGGTCGGTGTGCTGCCGGGTGCGCACGATCGGTCTCGGTGGCACCGTCTTCATGATTCACTGCCACCAGAGCGACGGCCCCAGTCCGGCGAGCCTGCCGGCCCCGGCGGCCCCGGAATCGGCGGTCAGGCCTCGGGATGAGTCGAAACTCCCCTTTCTGGGGGAGTGGGTCGGTCCGCCGGGACGATCCGTCGAACCGCTCCGGGCGACGAACGTGGAGGCATGAAGACCGCCACCCTCCGGGTCGCCCCCTACGCCGCCGCCACCTGGTCCGCCGCGTTTTCTCTCGTTCACCTGTACTGGCTGCTGGGCGGCCGGACCGGCCTGCCGGACGGCCTCTCCGTCACCGGCAACACCCCGCTGCTGGTGATCGACGTCCTCGCCGTCCCCGGCTGCGCGGTCGCCGCCGCGCTCGCTCTGGCGATCGTCCGGCCGTGGGCCGGACGGCTGCCGGGCAGGCTCCTCGACTTCGCGATCTGGGCCATCACCGCCATCCTGCTGGTGCACTCCGTGCCGTCCGTCCCGGACTGGCTCGCCCTGGCCACCGGCGCCCGGACGACGGCCGACTTCGACGCCATGGGCCGCTTCGCCACCCTGCTCTACGAGCCCTTCTTCATGACCGGCGGGCTGCTCTTCGGCCTCGCCGCCCTCGGCCGCCGAGCCCTGCTGAACTCCACCTCCCACGCGCAGCGCTGAAGTGCAGAACACAGGAAGTCGGCCGGGCCGGCGTCCTCGGTCGGGCCCGCCAGCGTCGGCCTGCTGCGCCGGGTCTGCTGTGCCGCTGTGCGGGTCGCTTGGGTCGCTGCCCTGGCCGTGGTGCTCGGCCAGGAGGCGGCCGTCCCGTGTCCGCCTCGGAGTCCCCTTCGCTGCCGTCCGGTCCCGCCGTCGTCCTACGCGGCCAGTCCTGTGCGGGGCGCGATGTCCCGTGAGGTGGGGCCGTGAGCCTGTGCGGGGTCAGCCGACGAGGCCAGCTGGCGGTACGGGCACGGCTGGCGGCACTACAGGCCTGCTATCCGAACGGCATTGGGGAGGCAGAGGACTTCCGCAAGCCCGGCGGCGTCGTGTGCCGGGTGCGTGCCGGTCTCCCGCACGGCGGCTTCCTTCGGGCACTGACTTGGCGTGGACATTGCGGAAGGCGATGATGCCGCCCAGACCTCGCCGGCCTGTCGGGGGAGTGCTCATCGGAGGGATGGCGATGGCGGCAGGTGCCTGGGTCTCTGTTGGCGTGGCCGGGAACGGCCTGAGGGTAGGGAGTGGTCTTCGTGGGGGCCGAGGGCATGACGGAGGATGACGGTCTGTCACCGCGGGAACGTTTCGAGCGCTGGCGGGACCTGGTGGGGCGAACGCGGGTGGCCGATACGACCAGTGCCCATGTCGAGACCTTCGCGGCGCAGTTGCGGATGTTCGAGCTGGGCCCGGTGACGCTGATGGCCACATCTTTCCCGTCCGCGCGGTTCCGGCGCAGCGAGCGCATGATCCGAAGCTCGGACCAGGAGCTTTACCACCTGACCCTGCTGACGGCAGGACGCCACGCTCTCGGGTGTGCTGAGGACCAGCGGGAGACGCACCGCGTGGGAGATCTCTGGCTCATCGACAGCTCGCACCCCTACGACGGCCGGTTCTCCGGTGTCAGGTCCCCCGGCCAAGCGGATCCCCGGGCCACCGGGATCAGCGTCGACCTGCCGATCTCGCTGCTGCCGGTGTCGCCCGACCGGGTGCGCGATCTCCTCGGTCGTGCGCTTTGCGCTCGTGAGGGCACGGGTGCGGTGCTGGCGGATTTCCTGCTCGGGCTGGATCGTCAGGCCCACACGCTGGGGCCGGCGGAGGCGGCGCGGCTCGGGACGGTGGTGGTCGACCTGGTGGCGGCCTGGGTCGCCAGGGAACTCGACACTCTCCCCGCCCTGCCGCACGAAACCCGGCGGCGGGCCCTGGTGGAGAGCGTCCGCGGGTTCATCCGCCGCAACCTCCACGACCCGGACCTGAGCCCGGCCACGGTCGCCGCGGCCCACCACATCTCCCTCAGCTACCTGCACCGTGTCTTCACCCAGGAGTCGCAGGGCGAGACTGTCGCCGCCTGGATTCGCAGCCAGCGGCTGAAGAAGGCCCACCACGACCTGGCCGATCCCGCGCTGCGCGCCGTGCCGATCCACATCGTCGCCGCCCAGTGGGGCATCCTCCGGGCCGACGACTTCAGCCGGGCCTTCCGGGCCGCGTACGGGATCTCGCCCAGCGAGCACCGGCACCAGGCGTTCGCGCTGACAGCCGAGTAGATGCACAACCAAGGAACTGTCGACGCAGCGCCAATCTATTCACGCGGCTTCTGAACTATCGTGGTGTCACGTGAGAGAGCGGAAGAGATCGGGCCCATATTTGAGCCTGGCCTCGGACGCCTTTCCGCAGCTAGAAACATTCACGATCACAGAATGGGAGAGTGTTATGACCGAGTCGCGTATCGACGCTCTGGTTGCCGAGCTCGAGGAGCTCAACCTGGAGTCGGACACCCGTGAAGCCCTCGCGGCGACCCAGGCGCAGTTCACCGCCAACTGATGTAAAGCAGAAGGCGGGGCGCTCGATATGCGCCCCGCCTTCTGCGGCTTTCCGATTGAACGGAGCCGCTTCGGATGATATCAGAGCACGACGCGCGGCAACTTGCGGACCGCTTCGACGAGCTCGAGGGCAGTTATGCCCGGAAATATGGGCTGGGATCCCAGGCCCGGGCGTTCTTCCTGATGGAAGAACTGGTGACCATGCGGTTCGCGCTTCTGGAAGCACATCCCGATGCGGCCCCGGTCCTGGAGCGGCAGCGCCGCTCCACGGCCCTGAAGCTGCAGAGCCTGTACGACGCGAGCCCGTTCCCGGACGGGCCGGCGCCTCCGGTACGACGGCCCCCTGGGGATGCGGGCGTCATTGAATTCGACCGTGAAGTATTCGCCGAGAAATACGCTGCAGCTGCCGAATTGATTCAGTGCGACGTGGTGGCGCTGGAGAATTGGAAGCCAGAGTCGCAGAGTCGGCCTACGGCTTACATGTACGTTGTCGACGAAGACTTCAAAATGAGGGTCTGGGTCCGCCAATTCCGGATGTCTGACCTTGTTCTGGGCCGGAACAGGGCGACGGTTTCCGGGGTTCCTGTTGCGCACCCAATGCTTGTTCCCGAGCGGCTGAGGGTGAGGGCTGCGGGAGAGATAACTCCTATCTTTGGAGACCAAATCACCGGAGTGGTGGCCAACCTCAAATCCGGCCACTTTAGGCCGTCTCCCGAGGCGGCCCTCAGCGTTCGGCGCGCGTGCGCTGAAAGCCTCGGGCTTGCGGCGGAATCGTGTGATGTCCTCACTGTTCCAGACGTTCCCGGGAACTCTCCCCAGTAATCGCTACCCAGAGGAAAAGGTGTGACGAGTCGGATGCCTGTTTCGGCGGTCGGTGTGGAGTACGAGTACAAGTGGCGAGTCGACGCCCTCGCGGATGGTTGGGCACCCGAGGAGCCCGAGCGCGGCGATGCCATCGTCGAGGAAATTCTCCGCTCCGCAGCCCCTGCGCTCGGCGGCGAACACGGTGAACTCCACACTTTCGCGCAGTCGGCGCTGTACTTCGACACGGCCGCCTGGGACCTCGCCGAGCGAAACCTGTCGCTTGCCGGGCTCGTCAACTACGGCGCCATGACCGGAACCGGCTGGCTGGTGCTGAAGGAGACGGTCCGCTGGGCGGGGCACCGCAGGGACGCCCTCGAGGTCGCCGAATCCCTCGACACACGCGAGCTGGCAAAAGCCATGACGGAAGGCCAGGCAGAACCGCTGCGCCGAGCCAGCCAGCGCCTGGGAAATCCGCTTCCGGAGCTGGTGCCCTTCGGGAAGGTCGTCCAGCGTCGTCGCAAGGTGCTCTGGCGCCTCGGCGAAGGCCTGGCCCTCGGGCTCACCCTGGACAGCAGCCGCCTGTCAGCCACCGGGACGCAGGCCGACGCCGGCACACCCACCTGGTGGTTCGAGATCGAGGCCAACTCGGGCGACCAGCGCGCCCTGAACGCCCTCGCACACCTGGCATCGGCAGCCGACACGGTGCTCGGCAGCGCGCCCAGCCACACCACCAAGCCCCAACTGGCCGCCCGAATCGCCGGATGGCAGGGTTCCCGCGCATGACCGCACCCGCTGAAGCACCCGTCGCGCAGAGCGGCACGACTCGCCTGGGCAGGGACTACACCCTCCTGTGGACAGGCCAGTTCTGCTCCATGGCCGGCACGATGATCCAGTACATCGCGCTGCCGCTGTGGGTGCTGTCCGAGACCGGATCGGCCGTCGTTTCCGGACTGGCCTTCGCCGTCGAAACCCTGCCGATCATCATCCTGGCCCCGTGGGCCGGGCTCATGGCAGACCGCTACGACCGCCGCAGGCTCCTACTCCTCGCCGAGTCCGTCTCCGCCGTCGTCGTCGTAGCGATGGCGCTCTCGGTGCGGGCGCACTCGATCGTGGGCGCTCTTGCCTGCGCCGCGGTGATCAAGACGATCAACACGATCTCCGTGCCCGCGCTGCAAGGACTGATCCGCGCGGTACTGCCCGCAGAGACGGCGCTGCCCAAGGCGGTGTCACGCTTCGAGGGGCTGACCGGCGCGACCATCGTCCTTGGTCCGCCCGCCGGCGCGCTGCTCTTCTCCGCCCTGGGGCCGTCAGCGGCTCTACTGGCCAACGCCGCGTCCTTCGTGATCGGCGGCGCCTGCGTCACCGCGATCCGCAGCCAACAGCCGCTGGCGGCCCCTGTAGCCAGCCGCCCGCGGCCCCGACTCGGCAACGGTCTGGCCATCGTCCGGGGAACCGCGGCGCTGCGCCGGCTGCTGGCCGCGGAGGCCGCATACTTCCTGTTCTTCGGCGGCACCACCGCCGTCGTCATCACCCATGCTGCCGGCCTCGTCGGAGAGGCCCTGGCCGGATGGTATCCGGCATGCGTAGGGGCGGCATGGCTGTTCGTGTCCATGCTGATCCTGCCGGCGAGGAAGTGGGCACCTCGGCGCGCCCTGCTGACCGGTGCGGTACTCATTCCGGCTGCCGCCGCATTTGTCGCCGCCATGGAGATCAGCCCGCTGGCTCTTCTCCTGATCGCTGGCGTGTGGGCCGGCGCCGCCAACTCCCTCGTCGCCTCAGGTGCTTCCCTGGGCTGGCAGCAACTGGTGGAACCCGACTCCATAGGCCAGGTAGTGGCGCTCCGGCGCAGTGTCACCAACGGCGCTCTGGCGCTGTCGTCCGTTGCCCTTCCCTACCTCGCAGACTGGTTCTCCCCAGGGCAGGTCCTGCTGGTCGGCGGCGTGCTGGCCACGACACTGATCGTCGTCCTGATGGGCGGCCGTGACCTGGCGGACCGGACGTGAACAGGCAGGCGTTCGTCGTCCCCGGCGGGTTCAGTGACCATCCGCCGGGTCTGGCCGCCTTCGGGGCCCTCCTGCTCTCGACACCCGTCACCGGAACACCAGTCACCAGAGCTGCCTCTGAGGGGCGGGAGCTGGGGCTGACGCTGGCATCGCGCGCCCTCCAGGTAACCCTGTCCTCACCGGATCCCCGGGACACGCCTGCACGCTGGCTTTCCACGGACCCGGCGACCGACCGGATTACCGAGGCCTTCACGCCCCTGCACCGCCGCAACGCCCAGAGGATGCTGTCCGATCCGGTGGAGCGCTCGCTCCACCGGATCGAGACGGCGGCATGGGGCACCAGCCGCTGGAGCGAATACTGGGGCGCGGAGGAACTCCAGTTCACCGGGCAGGACGTCACCGCTCTGATCGGTGCATGGGCGTCGGCTCCGCCTCGGGACGAGCCGTTCTCCGCGGCATTTCCTTCACCCGATCACAGATACGGCGAATGGGCCCCCGGGCCTCTCCATCACGATGCACCTACCCGCGCCGACGACACATCCACCCGCACGGAACTGGCCATCGCGGTACCTCTCACAGGCGAGGGCGCCCCGATGCTCGCCACCGTCGCCGCCACCCTGCTCGGCGCGCCTCAGACGGGCCGGCTCTTCCACCGGCTCCGGATCCAACGCGCACTCGCCTACGGAATCGCCGCCATCCCCGTCGTCCGAGGCCGGAAGGTCGCGCTCCTGGCGGCGGCCAGCACCACGACAGCCAACGCTTCCGAGTGCGCACGTCACCTCGCCGACGAAGTCAGGGAACTCCTCTCCGCACCGCCTGCACCCGACCAGGTCGCTGACGCCCGTACGGCGCTGGCGCGGCAGGTCAGCCTTGCACACGCGCTACTCGAGGCTGGCGAAACGCTCGGGCCCGTACACCGCTCGCTTCTCGAAGCGGACTGCACCACCGCCACATCCGAATCCGCCCCTGCCACCGCGGCGTTCTCTGACCACCTCCCTGCCGGAGTACGGCCGCAGTGGGCTGTCCACGGCCCCGTACCAGACCAGACGCTAGGAGCGGTGGAGCAGACATGGTGAGCGGCAAGCACCCCGCAGGTGGTACGCAGATCAGGGAAGGAGGCGTGCACGCGGTCGACCTGCCGTCCGCGAAGCACGTTGCGATCGGCCTTGCCATCCCCGTGGGGTTCGCCGACGACCCACCCGAGGCGCCCGGGGCCACACATCTGAGCGAGCACGTGGCGCTGGCACTGGCCCCGTTCGTATCAGTAGCGGTACCTACCGTCACCGCGACCACCCACTGCCACAGCACGACTTTCACCACCGAGGTCCTGCCGGGCGAGCTCGCAGCCACGCTTCAGCTGTTCGCAGCGATAGCCCAGCCACCCCTGCAACACCTCCAAGGGATGGTTGATCAGGAAAAGCCCGTGGTCGGGCTGGAGCTCACCATGAACCACACCACGACAGGAAGAATCGCGGCATTCGTCGCAGACCGAATCCTTCCCGCGACCGGATTCGGACGAGCACACGAGGCAGGTCCCGAGGAAATCAGCCGCCTCACAGCCGAGCAGATCAACCACCACCTGACGGACCACTACCGCCGAGACACAGCTGCGCTCGTACTCGCAGGACCGCTCTCGACCACAGATCTCACACTCGCCACCAGGCATTTCCCAGTCGGCACCGCCCCCGTGCCCCGACCTGCCCGCGCGACCTCACCCGATGCCGCCCTCGCCACTGCCATCAGCCCCACCCACTGGGGCGTGGCACAGCGCGCTTCCCCCTACCAAGCCGATGGGCCCGCCTGGCTATCCGATCTCGAAGATGCCCTGATCCGCCCAGGCGGTCCCGCCGACCGTCTCGCCAGAAGCCAGGCAGCGTCGACGCTCGGGGCCCTCGCCGCAAGGTGCCCCCACGGCAACCTCCTGATCTCCGCCTACACCCACGACCTCACACACAAGACGCCTGCACAAGCAGCCGAGGAACTAGCCGGGGCACTGCGGCGCACCGACCCGGCCTCATACCTGCCCCAGACACTTCAACACGCCGCTCGAAGCCATCAAGCGCGTCGCGGCCTCCTTGCCCTGCCCTGGCACGCCAGGAACGCCCTCATCGCCGAGGCCACGGGAACCGGACCAGTCTGGAACAGCTGGGAACACGAATTCGACAAGGTCGCCGCAACTGCGATCGCCGCTTCGGCACTGACCCACTCCGAGGCCTGGAACAGTACAACGGCACCCCTTACGGCCTGACCAGGCGTCATCGGCCGCATCGGGATCCCGTGAAAGACACCGAGGCAGGCATGTCTGAGCAGGGGGCACGAAGTGGTGGACGCGGGTCCGGTACCGGCCAGGGGAGCGGCACCGGCAGCGCGGCGTTGTCCATCCGCGCCACCTCGTTGACTCCTCCTAGGGAACGGGTCGCCGTAGCGTAGCGCCCGCCCCGGACACCACCCGACCCGGTCGCTACGCCCACTCGACGCCGTGTTCGGCGAGCTGCGCGAGCTGACCCGGCGTGAGCTTGGCCCGCCTCGCTTTCGTGTTGTTGAGGAAGGTGCCAAGCGACACGGAGGTCGTCTCCACCGTCTCCTCGCCGCCGACCCCGATCGTGACCAGCTCCAACTCCTCGACGTGCTGGCGCTTCACCTTCGCCCCACGTCCCTCACGCCCGACGAACTGGGCGAGCGCGGCGACGCCCAGCGCGAACCGGTCGGTGCGGGACACCTTCGGCTTCGCCTCGGCCGCGGCCTTGGCAGCCACCAGCTCCGAGTCTGCCTCGATGCCGATTGCCGTCAGCAGGCCCCGCTGGTCCTCCTCCAGACCCGCCCAGCCGGCCCGCTGCGCGCGCACCCAGCGGTCGAGCTGTTCGCCCTCGTAGACGGTGTCCTCGGGCAGCGTGGCCCAGTCGACGCGGCCGTCGGACTCCAGCCACCACCGTCGGGCGGTGGCGTAGGCGCGCTGCCAGGTGACCGGCCAGGTGGGGCACCAGAACGGGTCGATCTCCTCCAGCGCCCGCCGCCGCTCCGGCGACAGCGCCCCCTGCTCGCCCGCCGGCGCCTGGGCTGCGGCCCGCAGCTCCGAGAGCCACGTCCCGATCGCGTACCCGCCGACCGACGCCCGCGCCGGCGCCGCCAAAGAGCTGCCGCGGCCCTGCGCCCACACCCGCGCCCAGTCGAGCCTGGGTGTGGCACCAGCAGCGGTTGTTGCACGGCCTGCTTGAGGTCGAGACGCCTCCGAAGGCGTCCTGGCAAGCGCCCGCCCGTCTACGGCGGTGAAGCGGTCCGCACCCGCGATTGCCACCGTCTGCTGCTGGTGGTAGCCATCATGCTGCCGCCGCTGCGCCGCTTCGGCGCCGACGGATCAGTCTGACACCGGTTCACGTCGTGGCTTGTGGTGCGGTGTGTCCTGGGGGCGGGGGTGGTTGCAGCCCGCGCCCCCAGGTGGTGCGTTGTCAATCAGCTGGTGGGCAGGGTGGTGCCGGTCAGGGTGTCCAGGGGGGCCCAGCCGGGCATGCCGGGCTTGTAGGCGGTGTGGTTGACGGCGCCGGTGGTACCGGCGTCGAAGACGTCCACGGTGTTGGAGGAGGCGCTGAACAGCGGGGCCGGGATGCGGCCGGCGGCGATCTTCGTGGCTCCGCTCAGGGCCTCCCAGGCGCTCCATGGCTTGCCGTTGTTGAACCAGTAGGCGTGGTAGAGGGCGGTGTCGCGGCCGGTGACGAAGAGCTCGATGGCGTCGGTGGCCGGGTTGTAGATGGCGCTGGGGGCGCCGGCGAAGCGGTAGTCGCCGTTGATGGTGGCCCAGTTGCTCCAGTTGGTCATGCCCGGGGTGTAGTAGCGGTGGGCGACGGTGCCGTCGATGGCGGTGGCGAAGACCTCGGCAGACTGGTGCACCTAAAAGTCCTACTGGAACGCTAAGTTGACAACCCGGCAGGCGGGCCACGGTTCTGCCTGGTGGTCGCGTTATCCCCGGCGCCGTTCGGCCGCGGGGCGATCCCCTCCCGAGTTCGCATCAGCCTTCGGTCCGCCGACGCATGATCGCGACGAAGGCCAGGCGGCTGAAGCGCCACCCGACGACCTTGATCGAAGGCAGTGAATTGAGTCATCAGGAAGACCCCCAGAACCTGCCGGCGCCTGCATCCGCGCGGGCGGCGATTCAGGCCGCGCGAGCGGACCTGGAGGCGTTCGAAGATCTCATGCGCGCGGTGATCGAATCCTGGGGCCTGCCGACGGACGACATCATCGTCAGCGCACGGCATCGCGAGACCTTTCTCAGGAACACGCCCGACGTCATCCTCGAAGAGATGAGTGACGAGGAGCGCGCGGAAGCTCCCTACCTCGCCAAGATGATCATGGCGGGCTCGGTCGGCCTCTTCGACGCCGCGCTGAACTATCTCTGGAACGAGACGATCAACCGCCTGCGCGATCACGTCGAGGCGTTCGACGTCGCCTACTTCTTCGAGCTGGCGGAGCCCGACCCGGCCCGTCGGAAGAACCTGAAGACCCGCGAAGACCTCGCCCAGATCGACGACTACAAGCTCCTTGAGACCGCGAACAAGATCAAGCTCATCAGCGACCTCGGGCATAAGCAGCTGGTGCACATCAACTACATGCGCAACCACGCCAGCGCCGCGCACCCCAACGTCGTCGGGCTCACCGGCCTCAAGCTCGCCGAGTGGTTGGAGACCTGCATCAAGGAGGTCTTCCAGCTTGAGCCACGGAACGCCGTCGCCCAGATCGGCCAGCTCCTCCACAACATCAAGGCGAAGCGACTGCCGGACGCAGAGCTGAAGAAGGCCGCAGCGTTCTTCGACGGGCTTCCGGAAGACCAGGCCGACAACCTGGCGGCCGGCCTCTTCGGCATCTACACCGCCCCCGACGCCACGCCGGACATCCTCGACAACGTTCGCCTGCTCTGGCCGGACCTCTGGCCCGAGGTCACCGAGGACGCCCGCAACGAGCTGGGCATCAAGCTCGCGCGGTTCACCGCCAATGCAGACCTGGACCGAGCCACCCGGGCCCGAGAACTGCTCGAACTGGTCGACGGGGCCGCCTACCTCCCCGAGCCGGAGCGGGTGGTCGAGATCCAGGAAGCACTCGACGACCTCAAGCGCGCCCACCAGGGCTACAACAACTTCTACGAAGAGCCGCCGGCGGCCCAGCGACTCAAGGATGTCGTCGGTCGGCAGGGAGACATCCCCCGCCAACTGACCCGCCCCTACGTCCTCAGCCTGGTCAGCGTCTTCCTGACCAACGGCAACGGAACGGCCTGGAACGCTGAGCCCACCTACCGAGAGCTCATCGGTCGCTTCGACGGCCACCAGGCCGCGATCGCTCTTCGCAGTTTCGCGAGCGGCCCGATCCGTCTCAAGCTCTCGATGGACCGTCCTCGGACGAAGTGGGTTGAACTGCTCGACCTGATCGCACCCAAGCTGACAGACCGAGCGGACCGAACCTTCCTTGACGAGGTCCGGAGCTTCAACGGTGAACCTGACGACCTCTGGCTCGACAGCAAGATCAAGGCCAAGACCAAGAAGTGGCTTGAGCTCCACAAGGACTGACAGCGGCCACGGAGGGCTGGGTCCGCAGGGACTCGGCCCTCCGTCGTCCCCGGTGGCTTCACAGGAAGCCGTCTGACGGACTGGTCAAGTGATCGGTGGTCACAGGACTTCGCCGCCGCGTCTTCCTGGGTCCGTTGTCCCTGAGTTCGCTCGCGGCCTTGGGTTGACAAGCGCCATGGTCCGCCTCTGGCGGACCATGTTGCGGAAACCCTCACCTCGCCATCTCTAGCTAGCTAGAGTTGGGATGTGAATGTTCCCTTCCGCGTCACCGACGCCACCCTCGACGTGATCGAGGTACTCCTGACGGGGCAGCCGGATCTCTACGGCCTGAAGATCTCCAAAGAGATCGGCCGCCCGTCCGGCAGTGTCGTCCCCATCCTCATGCGTCTCGAAGACTGCGGCTGGGTCACCAGCAAGTGGGAGGATTCCGGCGCTGAGAGCCGGGGGCCGCGGCGCCGGTTCTATGAGCTGGACCCAAACTGCGTCTCCGGCGCACGCAGCCTGGTGGCCTCCCGCAGGCCGGCGACAATGCGGGGCTCCGGGATCGTCCGGCCAGGTTTTGCAGGGGGCTTCTGATGATGATCGCCATCTTCATGGCAGTTGTGCTGCCCCTTCTGCTGAGCGAGTTCTTCGAGTGGGGTCCTGCGTTAGCCCGACGCATCACCCTCTGGACGGCCCGGCGCCTCGGGGTCCCGGAGGCCATCGAGCGCTACTCCGAGGAGTGGCTGGCCGAGCTGGAAGAGATTCCAGGCAAGCTGAGCCCCCTCCTCTTCGCGCTAAGCCACCTAGCTCATCTGCCTCAGATCCGGCTGCAGTTGCGCCGCCGCCGCAGAAGTGAGGCGATCTCCCCGGTCGCGACACCGGCACCCAGCCCCCGACTGGCTCCCATCCCGCACCTCCTCATCCTGAACGGGACCGCCTGGAAGATGGCAGAGGCCCTGGCGAGCATGATGAGGGCAAGGCAGTGGATCCTCGAATGCGGCTTCTTCGTCGTTACGGAGGCGGCGCGACCTGACCTGAGTGAGGCGCTGCACCAACTGCGGAGTGCCATCCGCCACTCTTCGAGCGTCACGCCCAGTGACGATTCTGCGAACCGTGGCCCACGGCTAGAAGACCCCGCCTTCCGTGAGCGCCTGGTTCGCGCTCTGGCTGCCGACACGTTCTTCATCGTGGCCGAGGAAGACGAGTTCACTCTCCGCATCCTCGCAGACCTTCAGCTCACTGTTCCGATCATCATCGGAACGCAGGAACACGCGGTGGTCCACACATATCCGAATCACTACAAGATCCCTTGGGGGCTGGTGACTGGATCGGGTGTCCTGCAGTCAATCCTTGAGACCGACTGACCCGGGACCGGCATACGACTTTGTGGCCGCCCTCCCCACCCTCCCAGGCACTCGCTGACCCGAGCTCGTCGGTCAGTGGTCAATGCTCAACCACGTTCACAACACCGCCATGCACCCCTGCGGCGTCATCCTCAGCAACGACACCCTGCTGCAGCGCACCCCGGTCGTCCCCACCTCCCAGGAAGGCTTCCCCGCCACCCAGTTCGACAAGGAGGACGTCGAGATCGACGGCCTCGGCCTCCTGAAACTCGACGTCCTCGGCGTGCGCATGCAGTCCTCCATGGCCTACGCGGTGCGCGAGATCGAGCGCACCACCGGCCTCCGGATCGACCTCGACGACCGCCAGCAGGTCCGGTTGGACGACCCGAAGGCCTTCGAGCTCCTGCGCGAAGGCGAGAGCCTGGGCGTCTTCCAGCTGGAGAGCCCGGGCCAGCACGACCTCCTCGGCCGCCTCCAGCCCGAGACGTTCGCCGACCTCGTCGCCGAGATCAGCCTTTTCCGCCCCGGACCGGTCCAGGCCGACATGATCAAGCCGTTCCTCCTCGGCCGCCACGGCAAACGCCCCGTCACCTACCCCCACCCCGACCTCGAGCCCTGGCTGCGCTCCACCTACGGCGTGATCATCTTCAACGAGCAGGTCGCCGGCGTCTTCTCCGCGATGACCCGCACCGACCTGGCCATGGGCGAGGAGGCCCGCCGCGCCCTCGCCAAGCCCGAACGCCTCCCGGCCCTCCAGGCCTGGTACCGCGAGCGCGCCGGCCGGGCCGGCTTCGGCCCCGAGGTGGTCGACCGGGTGTGGAAGATGCTGGAGAACATGGGCGCCTACGGCTTCGCCCGCGCCCACGGCGTCGCCTTCGCCCTGCCCACCCTGCAGAGCGCCTGGCTCAAGGCCCACTACCCGGCCGCGTTCTACGCCGGCCTGCTGGAGCACGACCCCGGCATGTACCCCAAGCGGCTCGTCCTCGCCGACGCCCGCCGCCGCGGCGTCCCCATCCTGCCCCCGGACGTCCAACGTTCCGACGCCCACTACCGCACCGAGACCACCGACGACGGCCGCCTCGCGGTACGCGTCGCCCTCGCCGACGTCCACGGCATCACCGACGACCAGGCCCAGCGCACCGCCACCGGCCGCCTCCTACACGAGCGCGCCCAAGGCACCGATCCGCGCCGGGTCACCCCCGCCGGCCCCCCGGCCACCGTCGCCGTCACCCGCCGCTACGACACCGACGTCCTCAACCCCGACACCACCCGCCAGGGCCTACTCGCCCTCGCCACCGACCTCGGCGCACGCCTGCGCACCGCCGACCAGAGCGCCCGCCACCTCGAACTCACCGTCACCTACGCCGACCGCTCGACCACCACCCGCTCCCGAACCCTGCACGAACCCACCCACCACACCCCCGCCCTGCGCGACACCCTCTACGCCATCCACACCGCCCTCGGCCTCCAACGCGCCCGCATCCGCGCCCTGACCGTCCGCGCCGGCCACCTCACCCCCGCCACCCACGCCTACACCCAGCTCACCCTCGACCCCGCCACCGAAGACCAACGCCGCCTCGAACCCGTCCTCGACAAGGCCAACAACCGCTGGGGCACCGGCACACTGCGCCCCGCCGCGCTCGCCACCCCGCGCGCGGTCGCCCAGGCCCCGCCGCGCAGCACGCCGATCCGGTAGCAGCCGACGACCGCTCGTCCGGTCCCGATGTCAGCACCCGCGGCTAGGGTCAAGATCAACGGAAAGGACGTCAGAACACATGGACACCACTGCCGTCCCCGGACGGGCAGGCCGGGCGCCGGGGACCAACGCCGGGCCGGACCGGCCGACCACCCGACAGCGAGCCATCCTGGACTTCGTCGCCACCACGGTGAACCGTCGGGGATACCCGCCGAGCATGCGCGAGATCGGCCAGGCCGTCGGCCTGTCCAGCACCTCCTCGGTCGCGCACCAGATCCGCGTCCTGGAGAAGCGCGGACTGCTCACCCGCGACCCCAAGACCCCGCGGACCTACCGGCTGACCGGACACACCGACAGCCCCACCCTCCCTGAAGCCGTACCCGAGGACGGCGAGGTCGCGGTCCCCCTGCTCGGCAGCATCGCCGCCGGCCGGCCGATCCCGGCGGAGGAGGACTACCAGGACGTCTTCACCCTGCCCCTGCGCCTGACCGGCGCCAGCGAGTGCTTCCTGCTCCAAGTGCGCGGCGACTCGATGATCGAGGCGGCCATCTGCGACGGCGACTGGGTCAGCGTGCGCCGTCAGCCGGTCGCCGAGAACGGCGACATCGTGGCCGCGATGATCGACGGCGAGGCCACCGTCAAGCGGCTCAAGCGCGAGGACGGCCGGATCTGGTTGATGCCGCACAACCCCGCCTACGAGCCGATCAACGGCGACAATGCGACCATCCTGGGCAAGGTGGCGGCGGTCCTGCGCCGCCTCTGAACGGGTCCGCCCGCCGTACCCGGGCCGGAGTGCGGTCTTCCGGTTGCGTCCCTGCCCGTCGCTGCTGTGCCGCCGCCTGACCCGCCAACGGCGATCCCGGTCGTCACCACAGGTGCAGGAAGCTCCGGACGTCGTCGTAGCCGTCGATGGCCCGGCCGTCCACGTCGGTCGGGTCGGCCTCGGCCCGCCTCGCCAGCGACTGCACCAGCGCGAGGGCTTCATCACTGAGGCGCCCGAAGTGTCGAGCGGTCAACCGGGCGATACGGCGCGGTGTCACCGGCCAGGCCCCGGGGTCACCGGATCGCGCGAGACGCATCCCAGTCGCGTTCGAAGATCGCCAGGTGGAGCCCTATGGTGATCCAAATCGGCCTCGCTGGCACCCACGCCAGCGGCGTCTCCACCCTCGCCAAGCGTATCGAGATGGACGGCCGCCCCGTCCGCGCAACAAGAACGCCCCGCACCGAACGGTGCAGGGCGCCTTAGTTTCACCCGAACTGGGCTTGCCGATGGCCGCGAGGTACGTCCTGGAGCCCGTCGAGGCGCAAGGTGGCTGCCCTCAAGCGCGGTTCGACGATGACACCCCACCTGTCCTCGCCAGGCCCCAAAGTGGCAACCTGGCGCAATGTCACCGGTTGGTCCACGTCTTGAAGTAGACGTGACTGTCAGTACCAACGGCAAACAGGACCAGCGTGACCTGGTTCGCCTCTGGACCATCGAAGGCGATGGTCGCCGGACTGGTGATCGTCACGCCGAGGGGCGGCGGGCCGCCGAGATCCTCAGGAGACGACCAGGATTTGCCGTCGAACCATCTGTGGTCGATGCCGCTGTCAGTTCTGACCGTGAACAGGTCGAGTTGGTCAACCGCCGATGAGGCCACTGCAGGGCCGTGAATGAATTCATCCTGGCTTAGCTTCGGGCTCTCCCAATGCCAGTCGTGGCCACTTCTCCAATAGGCGTGCTCCACCATGCCGTTGAGGCCCAGCGCGAACACGTCGTTCCGCCCCGGACCAGTCGATATCGCCGAGGGTGCGGAGGTGAGCTGTGATTCGATCTGATCCCAGTCGTCCCACGTTGGCGCGCCACCCGGCTTAGTCTTGGCCGGCCGATGGTAGAGGCTACTGTCCGTTCCAACGGTGAAACACTCCAGCAGGCCAGCCCTCGACAGAGCACTCACCCCGTGTGTCCACACGCCGCCGAGCGACTGCCACCCGTGGGCGTCATTCTCATTCAGGCGCAGATAGCTATCCGTGCCGATAGCGAAGAAGTTGACGTTGCCGTCATGATCCAGGATCGCTCCGGGGGAGCGCGGTGAAACGACGGCGTTCTTTGGTGGCCCGACGTAGCCGCTAATGACCTGCCCCACCAGTGGCGGAGGGACGTTGCCAGGCGTAAACGGGTAAGGATTCACCGGCGTTGCGAACACATTGCCGCTGCTGTGAACCGTGAAGCAGGTGACGTTCACCGGATCGTCGAGGATCCGCGCAGCCGCGGGAGGGGATATCGTCTCGGCGATACCCACGTCATTCCACATGCTCCAGCCCATTGCAGCCTCCTCCTGACTGCCCAGGAACGAGAGATGCCGTCCGGAACCCAGTGCGCAGGCCCTAAGGGTCGCTTCGCACCGCAGCGGATTTGTTTGGCACAGGAAACCTTGCCGGGGCATGGTTGGGGCGAGCGCAAGTGGCCCGCTATTCGCCTACGCACTTCCGGTGTAGCACCGCGCGCCGCCTCTCACAACTGCGACTGGAAGCGGCAGCCTGGCGTCAGCCGGGCCCTGCTCAACCTGAATTCTTCCGAGGTGCCGGGTGTACAACTTCAGGGTGCTGGCCTTCACCAAGCTCATCGAGGCCAGGGCCCATGCCCGCGACAATAACGCCAAGGCCGCCTCGGCCGCGCTGGCCGCCTCCGAGAGCCTGCTCGACCAGGCCCGCGACGGCGCCGGGGAACCCGCCTGGATCGACTTCTATCACCACACCCGGCTGTCGGCGGATGCGGGCGAGGTCTTCCGCGACCTGAAGAACCCCAAGGCCGCCTTGGCCTGGAACGCTCAGGCCGCCGCAATGCCGACCGGCGTGTTGACCCGCTCCGTCGGCATGCGCCTGGCGATCGTCGGGACCGCCCACCTCCAGGCGAAGGACCTCGATCAGTGCCTGGAGCTCGGCAACCAGGCCGTCGACATCCTCGCCCGCGTCCAGTCCAGCCGGGCCAAGGACGACGTCCATGACGGTCTGGCCGACTGCGGGTAGACGGCTGCCGCACCGGCCCGGCGGCCCGCGGACCCGCCTCGGGCACCGGGACGGTGCGGCCCGTCCGGCCCTCCTGGTGACTCCAGGCCCCGTGCCCGGCCCCGGCCACGACACGAGAGGCCGGCCTCGCCGCCCTGTGTCGCGTCACCGTCCGATCGGGGGCACCACCCGGTCGCGTCGCCCGGCTGGGGCTGCGGACCGACCACCCTGGACGCCACGGGAGCGGGCACGATCGGAGGGAGCCGCGGGTGGTCGGCCGCGAGCGAGAGCACGTGGAGCAACTGCAACAGGCCCTCGCCGTCGTCGTCCCGCTGCGCCTTCGGCGGCCTCGCTGCGCCGCCGTCCCGGGAGACCGTCCCGGCCGGGCGGCTGGGTGGCCGTCAGGCTGTTTCGCTGCGCCCGGTCCTGGCGTGTTGGGAGGGTGGGGTGGTGAAGAGTGTGCGTGGTGTTGGCCCGGATCGTGTCTGTGTGCTGCCTGGTCGTCCGGGTTGGATCCGGGATGTGGCCTACCTCGGCGACGAGGTGCTGGGGATGCTGGCCTCGGTGACGGCGGCGAACGCGTACCGGGGCGACAACCGGTACCTGCTGCCCGCTGACACCTACCGGACGGCGGGTCTGGTCGTCGAGACCCTGGCCGGGGCGGTGCCCGGGGACGGCCGCGAGGGCCAGGCGGTCGTGTACACGTTGCCGGCCTGGAAGCTGGAAGCCCTGTGGGACGTGCTGCTGGTGCTGCGCCGCACGGCGGCCGGTGACCCGGACACGGACGTGGTGCGCGAGACCCTGGAAGTTGTCCTGGGCACCCACGTCTTCACCCCGGCCCGCACGGTGGAGCGGGTCGCCGCGGACCTGGAGAAGGTGGCGGCGGTGCTGATGCTCGACCTGCCGGCGGTCACGGTGGTGGCCACCGCCGTGGTCCTGGGCGAGGAGCGAGGCGAGGCCGTTGTGGACGCCTACCGCGAGATCACGGCCGCGTGGGCGGAGGCCGGAGTCCGGCACTGATCCGCCCCGGCGGTCTCGGGCCGCGGGCGGGGTTCGGGTGGTGGCTGCTGCCGGTGCTGGCGACCGCCAGGTGCCGGTGGTCCTGGCCGCCGTCCCGGAGCCGCGGTCCGGGGCGGCGGGACACCGAAGACGACGGGGAGTGAGGCTCGGCGACGGCACGCGGATGTTCCTGCCGCCGAGGCCCGGACAGGCCGCCCGTGGCGTCCGCCGGCTCCGGGACGCACAGCCTTGGGCCATCGCCGGCGGGCGCCGTCGTCCGTTCGTTCCCAGGGATGGGGCCGGGTCGAGGTGTTCTGATGGTGCCTGCGGTACCGGACCCGTATACCGCAGTCGGGTGACAGACTGTCAGCCATGAGTGATCAATCCGCCCGTCCGGCGCGGCGTGCGCTGGCCCAGGCCCAGCCGTTCTCCCACCCCGACGCCGCGGTCGACCAGCCGCTTGGCGAGCGGCTGCTGCCCGTGGAACGGTCCCCGTTCTCGGCCCCGCCCCAGGGCACACCTGACACGGGGCCCGGTCCGGTCCCGCCGCAGGGAGGCCGACGGCGCCTGGGCCCCGGTGGTCTCGCCGCCCGGCCCTCCGCCTGACGACCGTGAGGAACGACACGAAGGAGGCCGGGGCCGGCGGTGGGGCCCGGTGCGGGGCGTGCGGGGCGCCGATCCGCACCGGCGGCGCCGGACAGAGACCGGGTTACTGTCCCGGGCGGGCCTGCTCGTCCCGGGCCTACCGGAGCCGGGTGAAGGATCGGCAGGAGGCGGCGCTGGCCGCCGCCGGCGCGGTCCCGGCGCCGGAACCCCCGCAACCGTCGAGCCCCTCGGTGGGCCCGGACCCCTACCGCACCGCCGTCGTGGCGGCCGAGCGTCTGCGCGAGGCCCTCGCCCGCCACCGCCTCGCCTTTCCCTCCCTGCGCGGTTCCTTCCCCACTCCGGCCGACGGCCCGATCGTCGAGGCCGGCGGCGTGGCCGCCGATGTCGTCGAGCGGCTCGCCGAACTCCTGGAAGGCGTCGAGCCGCGGCAGGCCGACCGGTAGGGCCCCGTTGTCCCGATCCGGTGCTCCCCGCCCTCCTGCGCAGCGCCCCGTCCGTGCCGGACGGGTCGAGCACCTTCGTGCGCGGCACGGAATTGCGTGCCCCAGAGTGGGGCGGTGTGACCCCGACGGATAGTTTGCGAGTCCACGAGCCTGCGGATCTGGGGGTCCGGCTCGTAGGTTGCGAGCCGTTCCTAGCGCTACTTTGCGAGGTGGCGCCGGCGATGGTCACCATCAGTGACGCAGGGAAGGCAGTGGGGACACCAGGATCGTGATCCCTGCGGCGTTGCATAGGGTTGCCATGGATCTGGTGGTGAGCAAGGAAGGGCGCAACTACGTGGAACCGGGTGAACAGATCCGTTGGACGCGGTCGGGCGTCAGGCTGCGCCTGCTGTCTCAGGGCGAGGGCCAGTGGAATTGGTTGTTCGTTCCCGGTGGCCCCGGTCTGGGCTCCGAGTCCGTGGCGGGGCTGGCCCGTGCGGCCGAGGTCCCGGGCTCGCTCTGGCTGGTCGATCTGCCGGGGGACGGTTCCAACCGCGGTGTGCCGCAGGTGCCGGAACAGCCGTACGGACGGTGGCCGGGCGTGCTGGTCGAAGCGGCCCGTGAACTGGACGAAGTGGTCATGGTGGGCCACTCCACCGGCGGGATGTTCATGCTGTCCGTCCCAGAGCTGCAGGAGCAGCTCGCCGGGATGGCCCTGGTCAGCAGCGCCCCGCACGCCGGGTGGCGCCAGACGTTCGCCCAGTGGGCCGACGCCCACCCCCTCCCGGGCCTGGCCGAGGCAGCCGACGCGTACGGTCGAGACTCGAACGACGAGACGCTGCGCACCCTCACCCTCACCGCCGCGCAGTGGAACTTCACGACGACGGGCCTGGCTGCCGGCCGCGCCCTCCTGGAGGGCCTGCCCTACTGTCATGACGCGGTGGCCTGGGCAGATGCTCATTTCGACGAGACCTACCAGGCCCGGTGGAAACCGGACAGCAGCAGCCTGCCGACGCTCATCGTGAGCGGCTCCGAAGACCACGTCGCCGACCAGAGCCTGTGGAAGGACGACCCAGCCTTCGACCGGTCCCACGTGCTCCAGCACACGATCCACGGCGGAAGTCACTTCCCCTGGATCGAGAACCCGCAAGCGGTCCGTGCAGCCTTCGCCGACCTCACCACCTTGCTGCAGCGCCCTCCCGCCCTGCCCGAGTAGTTCCACCGCCCGCGTGCGAACGCGGCCGCGCTCGAAGCAAGCGAGGGGCCTCGTGAGACGACCGCCCAACCACTACTCAACGTGGCTCGACCGAGGTTCGTACCACCGCTCGCAAACTACAGCTCGGATTCGCAATCTATCGATCGGAGTCACAGGGCGGCCGGTTAGTCTTCTCGATCATGAACGAGGATTTCGACGCGCGAGGAAACAAGGTATCCGGCGAGAGCTCCGGAATCGACGCGCGAGGAAACAAGGAGCCGGATCATCGGCCGGATTTCGACGCGCGAGGAAATGATGCGGAGCCGAACGCACCGCGATGCCCCGGCTGCGGCACCCCGCTGCGCACCTCCGGCCCGGGTCGCCGTCCGGTCTACTGCGGCCGGGCCTGCTCCTCCAAGGCCTACCGGCGCCGGCGAACCGAGAGCCAGCAGGACGCCGTCGCCGACGCCCTCATTGCCTCGCGCGTCGAAACCCCGGACGACTTGCAGGGCGGTGCCCGCGAGCTGATGGACCTCGCCGCCGCCGTCCAGCGCAGCGCCGCCCGCTACCTGGAACGACTGGAACAGGCCCGCCGCGGCGAAGGCGACGACCCCCGCTGAAACCAGGCCCTGCGATCGCTGGAGACCGGCGTCACCGGAGCCACCCAGCGCCTGCTGCGCCAGGCCCACGTGCTGCGCTACGAGATGACGGCCGCCCGGCTGAAGGCCGGCTCCGCCACCGCCGAGACGGCCGTACCCACGCCCGCGGAATCGTCGCGCGTCGAAACAATGAACGCGGACCCGGCCGGCACGGAACCCCGGACCACCGCCGTCGTCGTGGAAGAACTGCGCCTGGCACTCGCCACCGAGCCAACCTCCGTCAACCCGCTGCTGCGCCGTCTGGGCGCGCCGACCGGAACGCGCACCGCCCAGGCGGCACGGTGCTGGCCGAGAGCTGGGACGCCGAACCGGCCGTGCTCGCGGTGCGCCGACCGGACCGACGTCTGCTGGGCTGGATCGAACGCCGGACCAACGACACCGGATGGCTCGCGTTCATCGACGGCCGGGCCGTCGTCGACGCCGCCGACCTCGTGCCCTGGGTGGCCCAGGACGCCGACCACGCCGTCACCATGCTCGTGGTGGCCGCCGACCAACGAGTCGCCTGACCCCGCTCCCTCGCCACGTACGCGAGGCCGCCCGCATACCGCCTGGCAGCACGTGGGCGGCCCGTTCCGGACCTGATGCGGGCCCGCTGCCGTGTTCAGCGCAGCGGAGCGTCGTTGAACCAGGTTATGGACGAGTTCGGGTTCGACCGGGTGGAGGTGCGCCCGGAGCTGGGCGCCGGCCCGCTCGGCTGCGCGGAGTGCGCGCGGACGCTGCTGCTGTTCCAGGTGCTGGCCGGACCGGGGCTGTCGGCGGCGCCGGGGGCGTGTTCGGCCTGCGGCACGCTCACGAGCGACGTCGCCGCCCTGGTCGACGTCCCCGCGATGGCCGGCCTGCCCCCGCTCGGAGGCCCGGACCGGCCCACCGGGCGTCACCGCCGCCGGTGACAGCCGGCCCGGCCGGGCGGTTGCCGTACAGGGGCCCCGGGGTTGTCCCGGGCGGGGGCCGTACCCGGGCACCGAGAGGCGCACCGAAAGGAGGGTCACGCCCGCACGGCCCACTTCCGTTTCCCAAGGTCGGACCCGTCGGGCAAGCCGATCGGGACGGACGACACCTCTTCCCACGCGACAGCCATGGAGAGGTACTCCGCCCACCCTCCGGCTCTGACGGGTCGGCAGGCCCCGCCCTAGCACGGATCCGAGCCCGGTAGTGCTGCCGAACGCAGGAAGCGGCTGGCGGCCGCGGCTCTAGCCTCCGGTCCAGGAACGTGAGAACCGAACCCCTGGGGAGAGCCGCTGTGCCGTCCGTCCGCAACCTCAACGCGTGCACCGAACCCGCCGCCTTCAAGACCATCCGGCGCCGCGACGGCGGCTTCGAGGCGTACGGCTGCCGCGCCCACCGGCGCAAGGTCGCCTACCTGGCCGGAGCCCACAGCCGCGGCGGCCTGATCCCGACCACCGAAGCACACCCGTGCGGCACCGTCCTCGACCACCGGCCCTTCGACCTGATCATGCGGGCGCACCACCGCACCTGGCTGCCCGACCTCGAACCAGTCGACGAAGCCGGGACGCAGACCTGGGTGCACCGACTCCGCAGCGCCCACGACCACCGCTACGCCGTGCTGGCCGAGCACTACCCGCACACGCTCGACCACCTCGACCTCGCACTCGCCCTGGCCGAGTCGCTCGCGGACCCGGACGAGCGCGACGACGGCCTCGAAGCACGGGTCCTGGCCGCCGTGGCCGCGGCCGAGACCGCCTACCGGCAGGCCGTCATGCCGATGACCACCCCCGACCAGCCCTGGAAACGCCCGTAGGCCGTCCACAGGCCCGCCGGCGGACGGGACCCAGGCGCGGAAAGAGCGGTGACATCCCTGGTCAGCACGCCTACAGTGGTGCGCCCGATCACCGAATGCTGGGAGGACGTCATGACCGCACGCGCGCGCAGGGACTCGGTGTGGGGCATCAGCACAGCCGACACGATCTGGGGCACCGCCGACTCTTCCTGGGGCATGCACGACACCCGGATCCCCGGCCGGATCTGAAGCACCGACCTCCCGGCCTGGCGCTCCCGACCGGCCGGACTACCCACACCTTGCCGACCTGGCGCGGCCCGGGCGCAGCGGTCAGCGGCCGGACCCTCGGGCTTTTGAACAGGCGTCGGCTGCGGCCTGCGAGGAAGGCTGACGTCGGTACGGCGGCGGCCCGGAGCCACCGGTCGGAAGGCAATCACCTGGGGACATGCGCGTCCGGCCGGGTCACAGGCCACCGGCCCCTTAGCGTGAGCCAGGAGCGGTCCAGGCGGGCCGTCGTCGGGATCCTGACCCAGGGAGGCAGCTGCCCATGACCGTCTCAATCCCCGAGCTCACGGGGGACTACGTCCTCGACCCTGCCCACACCCGGATCGGGTTCGTCGCACGCCACGCCATGGTCACCAAAGTGCGCGGCGCCTTCCACCAGTTCGAGGGCACCGCGCACCTGGACGGCGCCGACCCGGCCAAGTCCGCCGGCCAGGTGGTGATCAAGACCGAGAGCATCGACACGGGTGTCGAGCAGCGCGACCAGCACCTGCGCACCAACGACTTCCTGGACGCGCCGAACTTCCCCGAGATCACCTTCCGCACGACCAGGGTCGAGGCGGCCTCCGACACCGACTACCGGGTCACCGGCGACCTCACCGTCAAGGACACCACCCGCCCGGTCACCATCGACTTCGAGTACACCGGCAACGCCGTCGACCCCTACGGAAACCTGCGGGTCGGCCTGGAAGGCTCGGTGACCATCTCCCGCAAGGAGTTCGGCGTCACCTGGAACGCGGCGCTTGAAGGTGGCGGCGTTCTGGTCGGCGACAAGGTCGTTCTGGAATTCGACATCTCCGCGATCAAGCAGAGCTGAGGACTTCCCGCCAGTTGGCGCACTCGGTGAGGCCGGCAGGTCGAGTTCCTGTTTTGCGACGCCTGGCTCCTGGATCCGCCGTTTGGCCCGGCGGGCGGCCGCGCGGCGAGTGCGCAACCGGGCCACGGCCGGCTGTGGAAGCGTGTTGTGGCCCGGCACCTCCGCGCCCCGGTCGTGGGAACGGCCCCGAGAGCGATCGCCCCGGCGTCCCCGCCGTTCTCCGGCGGGGCCTGCACGGGGTCGTCGCGGGTCAGGACGCGGCCCGCGGCCGCGCGGTGCTTTCGAGGGCCTGCTGCAGCTGGTCGCGGCTCATGGTGGAGCGGTGGGGGATGTCGAGGTCGGCGGCGCGCTGGTAGAGCTCGGCCTTGGTGAGCTGGGACAGCTGCCGCTTGCCGGCGGCGCTCGCCCGCTTCGCCGCGGTCTTCTTCCCCGTGATGGCCTTGGCGGAGGTGCTCTTCGTGCCCGCCGCCGGCTTCGGGGACCGGCGGGCCCGGGCGGGCGGCTTCTTCTCCGTCTCGCCAGCGCTCTCGCCCTTGCGGGCGCCTTCGAGGCTGCGGCGCAGGGCGTCCATGAGGTCGACGACGTTGGTGGCCTGCGGTGCGGGTCCGGTGGAGACGGCGATCTCGCGGCCGGCGAGCTTGTCCTGGACGAGCTTCTTGACCTGCTCCTCGTAGGTGTCGTGCCACTGGCCGGGGTCCCAGTCGACGGCGAGCATGCCGATCAGCTGCTCGGCGGTCTCGACCTCCTTCGGGGACAGCTTCACCTTCTCCGGCAGGTCGCCGACCTCCGTGCGGGGGTCGCGGACCTCGTCGGCGAAGTGCATGGTGTGCAGTTCGAGGAGCCCGTTCTCGGAGCGCACCGCCGTCAGGTACTCCTTGCCGCGCATCGCGAACATCGCCAGCCCGGCCTTGCCCGCGTGGGCCAGGGCCTCGACCAGGAGGGCGTAGATCTTCTTTCTCTGGGGCTAAGACGCGTGGCGGGCGAAGCGGTGCAGGTCAGCAGCGGTAAACGAGAGGCTAGCGAATGCCACAGCTGTGGTGCTATCGCTCGGGAGGGTGAAGGTTGGGCGGGGTCCGGGCTGGTCCCGGTCTCGGGGGTGGCCGTCGCGGTTCTGCGGCACCGCCTGTCCTCGCGGAGCCGAAGTGATTGCGATCGCTTGTACCTATGTCAGGGTGTAGTGCCGCGCAATGAGGTTCACCAGAACGATCGTCCACGCGATGCCGAGGCCGACGACGGCCGAGGTCGACCCCGGTCGCAGGTGGCCGTCGTGGGTCTCCTTCGTCGCGTGGGTGGTGAGGGCGTTGCTGAGAAGGACGAGTCCGAGCGCTCCGCTCACTCCGACCATGGCGGTGAATACGACCACCGCGAGGCCGTTGGTTGACGAATCACCCTGGCCGGGGGTGACCAGTGCCGATATAGCGGTCATGGTGACACCGAGCAGGAGAAATACGACTCCGCCGGCCACGAGACCCGAGTAGGGGAACCAGAATCCCGGTTTACGACTGGTGACTACGGCGGTGGCGCCGGTGTGGGCGAGGGCGCGCTGGGCGGCGACGGCCGTGTCCTTGTCGACGTTGCGAAGCACGATGCGTTTCCGGGCCTTGGTGTCGTCGTAGCCAGCGATCTTCCCGGCTTCCTTGGAGGGTAGGCCGGACAGCTCGCTGATGGCCGTGGCGACCGCGCTGCGGTTGTCGCCGATCTGGGTGAGGACGACGTAGTGGTTGGTGTGCTCGGGCTGCGGCGCGGGGCGGCTGGGTGTCTTGGGTGTCGGAGGTGTGGCGGGCGGATTCGGGGGAGCAGGCTGCGCGGCGGGTGTCGTCATGGCGAGTGCCTGGGCCACGGTGGGGCGGGCGTTCGCTTCTTTGTGCAGCAACGCGGTGATGAGGGGCGTCAGGTAGCCGGCGTGGGTGGGTGGCGGGGGCTCGAATGCGGCGACGGCGCGCAGTGTGCTGGTGAGGGTTTCGCGCTGGAAGGGGGAGCCCCCGCCTTGGGTGGCCTGGTAGAGGGTGACGCCGAGGGAGAACAGGTCGCTGGCCTCGTTGCCTTGCTGGCCGTCGGCGCGTTCGGGGGCGATGTAGGCCATCGATCCGATGATGCTGCCGTCTTGGGTGAGTTTGGTGTCGGCGTTGTTGATCGCGATGCCGAAGTCGGTGAGCAGGATGCCGCCGTCGGCGGCGAGCATGATGTTGGCGGGCTTCACATCCCGGTGGATGATCCCCGCGTCGTGGGCCGCTCCCAGTGCGGCGAGCACGGCCCTGGCGACCTCTGCGGCTTCCCCGACGGGCAGGCGTCCTCGGGTGAGGCGCTCCTCCAGGGTCGTGCCGTTGACCAGTCGCATCACGGTCCAGGGGACCCCATTCTCGACGACGACGTCATAGACGGCGACGATGTTGGGATGGTTTCTCAGCCTGGCGCCGTGGCGGGACTCGCGCTCGGCCCGCAGGAGGAGTTCCTGCCAGTAGTCGTCGGGTATGCCGGGGGGACGGAAGATCTCCTTGACAGCGACATCGACGTCCAACTGCTGGTCGTGGGCTTTCCAGACCCGTCCCATCCCACCTGCGCCGAGGGGGGAAAGTAGCTGGTAGCGGCTCCCTATCAAGCGCTTTGGTGCGGCCCCCGAGTTCAATGCGGTTCCCCCTGTGCTCAATTGACATGGCGTCACCCAATGAATCGGAGTGTAACGGGGATACCGAGAGCAGCCGAGGGCGCATGCGGCCTTGGCTTTCCTACGCGCTGCGGTGCTGGGCCGGTCAGCGCTTCCCGCTTCTTCACACCAGGGTGCCCTGTTCGGCTCACACGCTCCTCGTCGGCTTGGAATGCGCCGCATAGTGGGAGGTGAGGGGGCTGCCCGAGCGCGGAGGTGGTCGTCGATGGCCAGGCCGATCTGGACGGGGATGCTGTCGTTCGGGCTGGTCACCGTGCCGGTGGCGCTGTATTCGGCGACCGAGTCGCACGGCGTGTCGTTTCGGCAGATTCAGCGCGGCACCGCCGACCGGGTGCGCAACAAGCGGGTGAACGAGCGCACGGGTGAGGAGGTGGCGTTCGGCGACATCGTGAAGGGCTTCGAGCTGGCCGAGGGCGAGTACGTGATCGTGGAGCCGGAGGAGCTGGAGAGGATCTCGCCGGGGCGGTCGAAGACGCTGGAGATCAAGGGCTTCGTGGAGCTGGAGAAGATCGACCCGATCTTCTTCGACACCACCTACTACCTGGGTCCGCGTGGTGCCGAGTACGGGCGGGTGTACGGGCTGCTGCACCGCGCGTTGGCCCGCTCCGGGAAGGCGGGGCTTGCGTTGTTCGCGATGCGCGGCAAGGAGTACCTGACTGCGGTGCACGCCGAAGAGGAACTGCTTGTGGCGCAGACGATGCGCTTCGCGGACGAGATCCGCGACCCTAAGCGAGAGGTGGACAACCTGCCCGGCGCTGATGTCCAGGTCTCGAAGAAGGAGCTGTCGACGGCCCAGCAGCTGATCGACATGCGTGCCCTGGACTGGGATCCGGATCAGTGGCACGACACCTATGCCGAGCAGGTTCGCGAGCTGGTGCAGGCCAAGGCGGAGGGGCGGGAGATCGCGGTATCCGAGGGTCCGGCGGAGGCGACGAACGTGGTGGACCTGATGGCGGTGCTGGAGCGCAGCCTGGCCGCCGCCGGCCAGAGCACGCTGGCCGAGGAGCCGCAGCCACGGGACGAGCCGTCGGGCGCGGAGCGAAAGGGCACCGGCGGTGGCTCACACCGGCGGGCCCCGAAGGCGAGCGGCGCCAAGAAGAGCATCTCCGCCCCGGCCGGCTCGGAGGCGAAAGCCCACAAGAGCACTCGCGCGAAGCGGGAGGACCTGGGTGCGCTGTCCAAGGCTGAGCTGTACAAGCGCGCGACGGCGTTGGACATCCCGCACCGCTCGGCGATGTCCAAGGAGGCCCGGGCACCGGGCCGGCGGACCGCACGCGGCCACCTCCACCACCACGGCCTCTGAGCCGGCGGTCAGCCGTTCCACTTCAACATCGACTCCGGGGAACAGAACATCTTCGATCGAGCGGAGAGCCACACGCAGGTCATCCCGCAGGGAAACGATCCTGCATGCATGCCGCTGACCTGGGATTTCACGGAACTCCGGTCAGAGCCAATTTCGCGGATCCTCATCACCACGGGTCGATCTCCCCCAGCGCCCGCCGCCGCTTCGGGGTTCGCGCCTGCGGCGGGCGGTTGGTCTTCTCGCGTCCGGCGGTGCCGGCCGCGGCCTGCGGGGCCAGCCGTCGACCAGCCGCGCCGGGTTCCACGTAGACACCACCGCAGGTACCACCGGGCACACCACCGCAGGCAGCACCGCAGGTACCCCGCCATCTTCGCGCACTGCCGAGCGTTTCCGCAGATCAGATCCGGGTTCAGGCGCGGTGGAAAATCAGACAACCCCCTCTGCCTGTCCCTCTGCCCTGGTTGCCGGTGGTGTGGTGGTGCGGTTTGGGTGACGGTCCTGGACGGCGGGGCTTCGGCCCTGCCGGGGGCTGCTGGGTTTGGTGCGCCCGGCGGTGCCGGCCGCGTCGTCCAGGGCCGCCGCCCGCCACCGGGCCGCCAATGACCGGCAACGCCCGCGCCGTCTTGTGGCGCGTTGTCCCTCGGCCGCCCCGGTCGGGTCCTGCCGCGTATGGCCGCACGGCCGTACGGGCAAAGAGGTCTGAGGCCTGGCGTGCGGTCCGTGACTGAGTCAGAGTGGCCATCGGCGTTTGGCGCAGCAACGCTGGGGACGAAGGGGTGGGTACGTGGACGCGGAGATTGGCCACGTGATCGACGGGCGCTACCGGCTGCTTCGTCGGCTGGGATCTGGTGGCTTTGGACAGGTCTGGGCCGCTGAGGACCGGGTGCTCGGAGTGCAGGTGGCACTCAAGGAGGTACGCCTCACCGGTGCATTGCCGGAGGAAAGGGCTGAACTCCTTGCCCGCGCCGCCAGAGAGGCCCGTCATGCCGCCAAGCTGCGCCATCACCCCAACATCGTCGCGGTTCACGACGTCGTCGACGTGAGCGGTGTGCCCTGGATCGTCATGCGGCTGGCGGACGGGCACTCCCTCGCCGACGAGCTCACGAGGACCGGCCCGCTTCCAGAGTCCAAGCTGCTCGCCGTGGCCAGGGCGCTGCTGCAGGCCCTCGCAGCCGCCCACGAGGTGAGCATCATCCACAGGGACATCAAACCTGCCAACGTGATGCTTACGGTTCATGGAGAGGTCTTGCTCACCGACTTCGGCATAGCCGTGGGTCCGGCCGACACCCGGCTGACACCGGCTAACCTGATCATCGGAACGCCCGGGTACACCGCCCCGGAACGGTGGCAGGGAGCACCGCCCAGCAGCGCCTCGGACCTGTATTCGTTAGGCGTGACACTCTACGAGGCCGCCGAAGGAGAACTTCCCTATCCACGGGAAAACCCCGTGGCGGCTCTCAGCCAGCAACCTCGGTCCCCCCAGCGGGCTGGCTGTCTCACGCCCCTTCTATCGCTCCTCCTGCAACTGGACCCTGCCGCACGTCCGACCGCTGCCGAGGCCCTTGCCGATATCAACAAGCTTCCTGACAGGAGAACCGGGCCGCCGGAACAGCACGACCAAACCGGCCACGCCCATGGTGCGGCGAGGGTCTCCCTTGAACGGAAGGAGATCGTTGGGCAGATCATGGGGCACTACGCTAGGTGGTCGGCTTTTTCCGGACTTGCTGTCGGTGCCCTGAGCCTTTTCTACGTGGGCAATGGGCCCATATTTTTTGGCATCCAGACAGGTGACGCTGGAAGCAATCGCGGCCTGGCCTGGATGCTCATTTTCGTCACGGTCAGTATCATCGGACTGCTTATTGGTCTGAATGATGGAATGCGTGAAATTGCCGATGAGATAGTCATCAACCGTGACGGATTCTCGGTGACCCGCCACGATTTGGGGAAGAAAGCGACCTTCACGATCAAGTGGACCGCCGTCGAGCGGATTTCCGTGACCGGACCGCCCTCCATGCCCCCGCATTGGGACAAAAAGACAGAAGTCCGCGTGTGGTTCCGTGAATCCAGCCAGCCGACAGCGAACTGGCTGGCCAAGCATCGCATCAAGCAGCATCCCGACGGCAGCTACAAGGTATACGACATTCACCACCAGCCCCATATTCCACCCGAGCGGCTAATCCAGCCGCTCCACAGGTTTGCGAATGCGCTGTACGAAGACCCTGACCAAGCGCCCGACCCGGGAACCACGTGAGCAGACGCCCTACCACCGAGAGCCGACCGAGAACGCGCCCGACTCCGACGCCCCGCAGCCCGCGCAGCGGCCCGCCGAACAGGCCACGGACGCCATCGCTGCGCCATGTCCGCGAAGTGCATGGTGTGCAGTTCGAGGAGCCCGTTCTCGGAGCGCACCGCCGTGAGGTACTCCTTGCCGCGCATCGCGAACATCGCCACCCCGGCCTTGTCGGCGTGGGCCAGGGCCTCGACCAGGCCGCCCACCGGCGGGTCCTCCGCCGAATCCGGGGCCGCCATGGTCGTGCGGACGGTGCCCGGCAGGTCGCTGAAGAAGGGTCGGCGTCGGCCCGCCCTGGTGCCCGCCGCAGGTGAGACCAGTGGGTGGAGTACCCCCACAGGGGTACTCCACCCACCACCGAGACCCGCGCCCGGGCCCGGTCGTTGGACAGCGCGTGACGGACGACGCCGAGGACCGCAGGGGCACGCCGGTGCCGATGATGTGGGCGCTCGTCGTGCGCCAGGCCCCGGTGGAGGGGCAGCCGTCGCTTGCCGAGGCGGTCGCCGAGTTCGCCCCCGAGCGCCACGCGGTGTTCACTGCCGACGCGCTCGACAGCGGCCTCGTCCTCGCCACCGGCAACGAGCCCCCGCCCACCACCGCCGCCGTTCCTCGTACACCACCGCCGACTCACCAGGCTGCTCCTGATCGGCGGGCGCAGGGTCTGGGAGCCCGAGTCGCCCACCGAGGTCCCCGCAAGGTGGCTCGCCGCGGCCCGGGCCCGCGGCACCGTCGTGCTGAGCGTCGTACCGCCCGGCACCTGGCCGCGGGCCTGGCCGACCTTCCGCCCGCGGTGCGCGCCGACGTCTTCCAGACCGCGCTCGACGAGGCCTGCGCCGCGGGGCTGGTCCTGCGCGGGACCGCCCGGCTCACCGAAGAGGGACCCGATGTCCGGTCGCGGTGAAGGCCGGGCAGCCCCTTGAGGCCCGAACCCCCTCGGGCGGGCGGTGCCCTACCGTCGCGTGCCCATCGAGAACACGATGGGTGTCTGCCGATTCAGGGGAACGGCGAACAGGGGCGGAGGGGCAGTGCGCAATCCTGACTCGATCAGATACAGGTGCACCGCGTGCGGCAAGACGACATAGCCCGAGCCGGACGGCGGGAGCGGGAGGGCGTCCATGTCCGCGCCAGCTGTCGGTGCCCGTACTGCCCCCAGTCCACCGCCTCTTGCAGCTTTCCGGCCAAGGAGGTGTTCGCGATGACGCTGACCTGTGCAGGAACATAGCGGACATGTCCGTGACGTAGGAAGCGACACCGCGTAGAGCCACCCGATCGAGTTCGGGGAAGGCGCAGCCGTTCGTTGGCAGTTGGGCTCCAGCAGCGCCGGAGCAGTGGTTACAGTGGTCGCTATCAGCGGGAGGACTTGGCGGGGGGTGGCATGTTGGACGCGCGGATTGCCATTACTGGTGGGGATCCCGAGGACCTGTCCTCGTTATACGAGTGGCTGGTCAGCGAGGACGAGCTGCGAGGCATGGTCCGGGTCAGCCGGCGGCCGATCGGCCAGACCGAGCTGGGTTCGGCCGTCGACCTGCTGACGGTGGCTTTGGGTGCCGGGGGAGCGGGCTCGGTACTGAGCTCGGCGCTCGTCACCTGGCTGAAGGCCCGTCGCACGTCGGCGAAGATCACCGTCGAGGCCGAAGGGCGGTCGGTCACACTGGAGATCGACACGCTCCGCGACGTCTCGGCGCTCCTGGAGCAGGTCCTGGGAGCGGACGACCGCCATGGCACAGACCGCGATGCCTAAGGTTGGTCCGCCGGCCGGGTCGCACGCGCTGCTGATCGGTGTCCCGGACTACGAGCACCCGGAGTTTCCGCCGGTCCCAGCCGCGCGAACCAGCCTGCTGGCCATGGGCGATCTCCTGCGTGACGGTGCGCTGTGCGGCTGGGAAGACCATCAGGTCACCGTGATCGACAATGCCTCATCGGCGGACGAGCTCGCCATTCGGGTCGCTGACGTCGCCGAGAAGGCCACCGGCATCCTGCTCCTGTACTACGTCGGCCACGGAATGCTCTCGCCGTCCGGTGAGCTGTGCCTGGTGATGCCCGGTACGCGACCGGACCGTCCGACGATCACCGGTCTGGTGTGGGCCCACCTGGCCGAGGCCCTGCGACTGAGCCCCGCGAAGGCGCGGATCACGATCCTGGACTGCTGCTTCGCGGGCCGAGCCATCGAAGCTCTCGCCGCCGACGGGCAGGCACTGGCCGACCTCGCGGACATCCAGGGCGTCTACGCGCTGACTGCGACCACGCGCAACCGCACCGCGCACGTCCCGCCGCTGGACGAGCAGGGTACCCGGCCCACCTCGTTCACCGGGCAGCTGTGCGAACTCGTTCGCTCCGGCATTCCCGGCAAGCCCGATCAACTGACCCTCAACGACATCTACCCCGTGCTGCGCGCCAGACTGCAGGCCAGGGGCCTGCCCGTTCCGAATCAGCGCGGTACGGACACCGCCGGGCAAGTCGTCTTCGCGCGTAACGCGGCACCCGCGCCAGCCCGCGCTGAACCAGCGTTCGAGGGCAGGGGGTCGGCTCAGTCGGCCGCCGCGCCGGGATCCGGGCGCAGGCCCCGTCCCCCGCAGCGTCGCGGCGGGATTCGGCGGCGAGCGTTCATTGCGGGCGCTCTTGTGTGCGCCGGTGCGGGTACGGCGACTGGGATCGCACTGTGGTCCCGTGGCGAGGATCCGTTCGGCACCCGAAGGATCACCAGCGCTGACACCGAGGATGTGGCGTTCAGCCCGGACGGCCGCACGCTCGTGACCCTTGAAGACTATGGGCAGGTCAGGGACGTGGCCACGGGCAAGACCGTCGCTAGGCTTCCCAACGATCAGGGCCCGCCGAGGTTCCTGGCGTTCAGCCCCGATGGCAAGACCTTCGCCACCAGCTCGGGCGATTCCATCAAGGTGCGGGACGCAGCCACCGCGGTCGCCATCGCCACTCTCCCTGCTGCCTTGGACCACGACGTCGTGCCTGTGGCATTCAGTCCCGACGGCAAAGTACTGGCTTGCGGCGGCGCGTACTCGGGCTCCACCGACGACTCCGCCGGCACTGGGGCTATGAAGGACGGCTTCCGTCTGCTGGACATATCCACCGGCCGCGTCCTTGCGACCTCCGCGGAACACGACGTACGCGCCGTGGCCTTTAGCCCGGACGGGAGGACGGTCGCGTGCACCAACGACGCTGGGTGTCGGCTGTGGGATGTTGCGAGCCAGCGTTGGGGTCCCGCCGTCAGAGGTGACTTCATGCGTGCGGTGCTGTTCACCCCAGACGGTCGGCTCGTTACCGGGGACCGGGGCGGGGTACGGCTGTGGGACGCGGCCACGCTGCGTGTCACGGCGACGTTGCCCCCCGCAGGCACAGGCGACACCTACGCCGTGGCGCTCACCCGGGATGGCAGGACGCTCGCGGTCGGCGGGGTGGGCGGCGTACAGGTGTGGGACCTGGCCACCGGCCGCTCCGTCGCCACCTTGACCAGCAACACGACGCAGTCCCTGGCGTGGAGCCCCGACGGCGGGACCCTTGTCGGCGCCACCTCCAAGCAGAGTGTGAAGATCACTTCCGAAGGCTACCCGCACGACAGCGGATGCGTGCTGTGGCAGCTCCCCTCACGGCTCCTGCCCACTGTCTCCGGGACGCCCCGCTGAGCCGGACGCGCGGGCCCGCAAGTGGTGGCCGGGGAGGTAGGTCCGGCGTTGCAAAGTCGCGGTGATCAGGTGGCTGGCCTGGTCAGGTGATGTTCAGGAGGTTCAGTGGGCAATCCGGGCGGGACAACCCGCCTGGTCAAGGGGCCGGGCAAAGGGGTGGGCCAGACGTTGGTCAAGGGGGTGGCGTGCATCGTCGGGCGCACCCGTGCACGCCCGCCCGGGTGCCGAGGCCGGCCACTGCTGCACCCCGGCCTCGCTTCTGACCGGAGGCTGCCTTGTCGACCGCCACCACCCCGCCCGCGCCCGGCCGTCCAGGCCCACTGGACGGGCCAGAACGCCCCCGTAGCGGCCCCGCACGGCTACCCTGGACCCGTCGGCCCCTATGGTGATTCCGCCCCGCGAACAGGCCGTCAAAGCCCCGACCACCACCCGCCCGGCCATTTGGCTGTTTTCGCAGGTCAGGGGCGCCAAACCGTGCCACAGTGGCACACTTTCAGCGGGCAACCGGCCCGGCCCCCGACCGCGGGAGCCATGTGCCACAGCCAGAAGGCCGCCACCCGCAGGTGACGGCCTTCCAGTGCTTTCTCAGGGCCTCGGCAGCCTACCGCCGGGCGACGACACCAACCCGACCGGGACGGGCCGCTACGCCCACTCCACGCCGTGCTCGGCGAGCTGCGCGAGCTGTCCCGGCGTCAGCTTGTCCCGGCGAGCCTTCTGGTTGTTGAGCCAGGTGCCCAGCGCGAAGTGCGACACCACCACCTGCTCCTCGCCACCGGGGCCGGCCTCCACGGCCTCCACCGGCTCCTTGTGCGGGCGGGGCACCCGGGAGTGCCGCTCGCGCTCGACGAACTGGGCGAGCGCGGCGAGGCCCTGGGCGAACCGGTCGGTGCGGGACAGCTTCGGCTTCGCCTCGGCCGCGGCCTTGGCAGCCATCAGCTCCTGGTCGGCCTCGATGCCGATCGCCGTCAGCAGGTCCCGCTGGTCCTCCTCCAGGCCGGGCCAGCCGGCCCGCTGCGCCTGCACCCAGCGGCCGAGCTGCTCGCCTTCGTAGACGGTGTCCATAGGCAGCCGGGTCCAGTCGACCAGGCCGTCGGTGTCCAGCCACCACAGCCGGGCGGTCGCGTAGGCGCGCTGCCAGGTGACCGGCCAGGCCGGGCACCAGAAGGGGTCGATCTCCTCCAGCGCCCGCCGCCGCTCCGGTGCCAGCACCCCCTGCTCGCCCGCCGGCACCTGCGCCGCGGCCCGCAGCTCCGACAACCAGGTGCCGATCGCGTACCCGCCGACCGAGGCCCGTGCCGGCGCCGCCAACGACCCACCGTGGCCCTTTGCCCACACCCGCGCCCAGTCCAACCCGGCCTCGAACCGCGCATCGCTCACGGACCAGATCATCCCGAGCGCGTCCAGCATCTCCACCCGGTATGACGCCAGCTCACCATTCGCATTCTCACCGCGCCGGTCCGACAGCCACTTTCCGAGAGGGTAATTCCCGTTCTCCCCGACAAGTGCCGAATAGGGAACGTCAAGCCCGCCGGTCTCCTCGAACCAGCGCCGCGCATGCCCGATCCCCTCACGCCACAACTGCGTCTCGCCGACCAGGACCCGGGACGCGATGAACAGGGCGAGCACGTTCTCGTCCACCGGCGTCTGGAACCGCACCGGCAGCGTGAACGCCCCCGACCCGCCACCCCCACCAACCATGCTCTCACCAGGACCAACAGCCGCCTCGGCGCTGCGCCCCTTGGTCCGCTTGCCGGACTTCTGCGGCACCGCGAGGGCCTCGACCACCTTGGCGTCGTGGCTGCGCAGCGCGGTCAGAATCTTGACCAGGGGACCGTAGGAATCCGACTCCAGAATGTCCCCGGGCTCCTCTCCGGGCTTGAGGAAAACCGGCACGATCAGGCTGGCCGTCTTTCCTTCGCCCGGCTGCATGCGCAGGGCCCGGCCGATAGCCTGGACGATATCCACCATGCTGCCCCGGCCCTGGAGAAGCACCGAATCTGCATTCGGCATGTCGACGCCCTCGCCCAGGACTTTGCAGTTGCTGAAAATCCGGTACCTGAGACCGTCGTCCTCCTCGCCCTTTCCGAAGTCACCGATCAGCTCCTTCCGATAGTCGACATCGTGCTCACCGGAAAGCCACTGCGCCCAGACCTCGGGCGGGTATTTCTGCAGGTTCTCGAAGTGCAGCTTCTCGACCGTCTGATTCAGCGTCTCCGAGAAATACCGCACCTCGATCGTGCGGCTGTGGAACGTGATGCACCGCCGGAGGTCGCGCTCCACCACGGTCTTGAGCAGCCCGGCCTGGATCGCGGCGATCCGCGCGGCCGGCACCTCGTCCTCGCTGCCGTCCTCCGCCTCGCCGACACCGGGCCCCCACGGCACGCCCTGTGCCTCGGCCGCGGCCCGGTCGCCGAGCGGATCCCGCAGCTCCAGGACCACGATCTCGAACGGGGCGAGCAACTTCCTGTCGATGGCCTCCGCCAGGCCCAGGGAGTAGACGTGCGGGCCGTAGATCCGCTGGTCGTCCATCGACACCGCCAGCTCCTCCGGCAGCGGCTGCAAGGCGCCCTCGCGGCCCTTCACGGGGCGCTTGGGCGGCGCCCAGATCCGCGGAGTCGCCGTCATGTAGAGCCGGCGCTCCGCCGGGATCGCGGCCTGGTCGTGCACCACCGTCCAGGTCTTCTCGACACTGCCGGAGGACCGGTGCGCCTCGTCACAGACCATCAGGCCCAGCGGGGGCAGCAGCTCGCCCTGGCGCTCGGCCCAGTACTCGTAGGCGTCGGCGACCGCGCCCACGGACGTGTAGGTGGCGAACAGGGTGGTCGGCCGGCGGTGCTTCGCGGCGTTCGCCAGCCACATGCCGATCATCAGCGGACTGGTGCTCGCCATCACCCCGAACGGCAGCTCCGAGTCGACCAGCGAGCAGATGGCGTGCATGTCCCCGGAGCGCCCGGCCGCCCGCCAGGCGCCGACCATCTGCACCAGCAGGTCCAGCGTGGGCACGACCACCAGCACCGTCCCGCGCGGGACGAGCTTCTGGCCGGCCGCAGCACCGACGTAGCTCTTGCCGGAGCCGGTGGCCATCTGCACCGTCACCCGCAGCCCGTTCGGAGCCGGGTGCCCCGGACGGGGCGTCAGGCCCCGCACGATGGCCTCCAGCGCCTCCTCCTGGTGCCCGCGCAGCGAGATGCCGGCGGCTGCCTGAGCGGCCTTCAAGCCAGGCTTTACGACATTCACGAAGACGTGTCTCCCCTCACCCATTCCCGGACCCACACCAGGGACCACGCGGGAAATGCTGACAGTGCCCTACTGATACATTCGACGGACGGCCCGAGAATCGAGGTGACCGGATATAGCGCGCGACAGAAGCGACTATCCGGCAGGATATCAGTCCCCGGCCGCGAATTCCGGTGAACGCCCGAAAAGCACGGGTCAGGACCCCACTTCCGGCGGGATCACCTGACGTCCGAAGACTGATACACTGGAGACCGTTGCTCACCCACCGAGGGTAGCGCACCCCGACCCACCGTGAGGCCGAAACAGTGGTCTAGACCGCGGACTAGACCAATCTGACGGGAGTGAAGCCGACCCGCACGCGCCCCCTGCGCCCGCCCCTTCCCCTAGTCAGCCTGTCGTAAGTCCAGCCAAAATCCCAGTTCAACGCCATAATGGAGCCTCAGCCGCTGGAGGGAGTGGAGCGAAGCGGAGTGACCGACTGGCCCGAGCGAAGCCGGGCCGGCCTGACCGAAGGTCAGGCAACGGACGCGCGGAGCGGGTCCGCCGGCCGTCCGAAGGACGGCCGCGAAACGGAGGCCCGAAGGGCTGTGACATATAC